>JAJPZH010000082.1 GCA_021204515.1 Alistipes sp.
CGCCCAGAGTTGTAGTAGCGAGCTCCTCCGCGCCAACCTGTGTCGAAGAGCGATGCCGGAACGGCATGTTCAGCCGGTGCTGCCAGCGCCAGCAAATAGACCGGAAGCGCCTCGTTCGGCCCCGTGATCTTTAGAGGTGCAAATCCCAGCTCTTTGTCCCAGGCCCAGCAGAGCGTGTCGCCTCCGTTCGTGTAGAAGTTCCATTCGATTTCGCCCCAGAACTTTTCGGTTAGGGCAATCGCCTCCGCTTCATCGCTACCGCCCCGGTCGAAATACTCACTGCATACAAGCAGGCCCATCATCATAAAGGCAGTTTCCACTAGGTCGCCGGCGCTCTGCTGGGATGCATTGAAGGGAAGTCCCTGTCCTGTGGTGCCGTTCATCCAGTGCGACCAAGCGCCGTGGTAACGTTCCGCCCGGTCGAGGAAACGACACACCTCTGCAAAACGCTCCGCACCCTGAGCGTAGGTGATCCATCCCCGTTCGACTGCTACAGGGAGCGCTGTCACAGCGTAGGCACTGCCAGCCAGCGCCACGGTATTCGCAGGCCGCGACGTCCCAATGCGAGCCATGTAGCTGACGGGATGGCATTCGTCCCAATAGTAGCGGAAATAGTCGTGCGCGGTCTTTTCGAGCAGGGTCGCCTGAGCCGCAGGCGCATAGTGACCCGAGTCAGCAAAGTCCACGGCAGAACCTCCGTCACCCGAAGGTGCGGAAGGTTCGGCCTTCGAACAGGCCCCACTGGCAATAAATGCCGCGATAATGAATTGAAATAGGCGTTTCATCTCAATGCAGTTTTACAGCTACCGAAGCAGCTTTCGCTCCATCAACCGTCATTTCAATGGTACAGACCGTTTCCGGACGCAGATTCTTGTCCGCGAATGCGAAAACATGCTCTCCCGCCGGATATGCCGTTTCCCCGGATTCGAACAGGAGTGCGCCGCTCGCCGTGTCGAGGACGGTGAAGGCGACCGTGCCCGGCTGTCCGAGGCAGAAATCCAGTTCGTAACGCTCCCGGTCGGGGTGCATCATCAGGTCGTAAAGTCCCGTCGAAACATCCGCGATGACGTGCTGAAATCCGGTGGCATAGGCGGGGCGGCGCATCCCGGCACGCTCCAATCCGCGGGCTATATCCGGATGGCCCGCCAGCAGCCGCCAGAATAATCCGCTGCGGTAGTTCTCGATCATAATGACGATCGGGGCCTGATCGATGGCGATGCGATCCCGGAAAAACCAGTCGTCGACAAGGCTGTATGCGTCGCCGGGACCGCCGTCGCTTTTCAGGCGCGGGTAATTGTTCACGATGTTCAGCAGTACCTGTATGGAGTAGAACGGCGTGTAAACGATCGACGAGAGTGCGGCCGTGGGAGCGATCACTCCGTCGTCGCGTTGGGGCGTGCGGGCCGCATAACCTTTCCCGGCAGGGCCGCTGCAGGCCGTAAGGCCCCAGTTGAAGGCGTTGTAACGGTAACTGCGCGGCGCATGGTGGATGCAGTAGTGCCGGTTGACCATCGCGTGGCGGACTCCGTTGTGGAAATAGTTGACGTAGTCGTCCTCGAGCGCATGGGGATCGATTCCCAGAAAGGTATAGTGCGAGAGGAACATCGGGCCGCCGTAGGGACCGCCCAACGGCATCGGGTAACCGTAGAATTGGCGCCCCTTGCGTTCGATGCGTCCGTCCTGAAGCCATCCTGTGCGGTAGGTTGCGGCCGGTACGGCATGTTCTCCCGGTGCGCCCAGCGCCAGGATATAGGTGATAAGCGCTTCGTTGTAGCCTCGCAGCGGCAGGTTGAACGCGCCGGTCGTACTCTCCCAGAGCCAGAAGAGGTCGGGACCGCCGCCGTTCGTGTAGAAATTCCACTCGATCGAGTTGCGGAAGCGTTCAGTTGCCTCACGGATCTCCCGTTCGGCTGCGGAATCGCCGTCGAAATAGGCCGCGGCGCAGTAAAGCCCCATCATCATGAAAGAGGTTTCGACCAGATCCCCGGCCTCGGTCTGCTTGCCGAATTTCACGGCGTGTCCTTCGCGGTCGACCCAATGGGGCCATACCCCGTGGAACCGGTCAGCTTTATCGAGAAACCGCACGAGCCGGACGATCCGTTCGGCGGCCTGCGCGCGGGTGATCCAGCCCCGCTCGGCGCCTGCGATCAGGACCATCGCCCCGAAGCCGCTGCCTCCGACCGTCAGGTTGGGATTGCGGACGTTCGAACTGGCGTGGATCATGCCGGTGGCCCGGTCGCCGTATTTCCAGAAGTGGAAAAAAGCGTCGCGCTGTACCTGCTCGAGAACGGGACGGACGTTCGACGGCCGGTAGGCATTGCGTCCCGGCGTCCATTGCGCCGCGGCGTGCCCGCACACCAGTAACAAGGCCCCCAACAGGATGGATTTCAATGCTTTCATCGGATTATCGGTCGTATGTGGTCAGCTCCTCGTCTTTGGCTTTGACGCAGCGCACGGGCATGGCATAGCCTTTCGGACGGTTGGCGTACAGCGGGTTGCCGAAGAAATAAGCCGCAGGGACCTGGTTGTCGTCGAAAGGCGCACACCAATAACTGCCGCGCTCCTCGGTCTTGGCATTGAGGTTGTCGACGATCGACGTCACGAACGGAATGCCCAACAGTCCGCTGCGCAGCGCTTCGTAATTCGCCGCCGTGCAGTTCAGAAAATTGTAGAGCGCCTGCCATTCCGAGGCGTGCGGCGGCCGGAATCCGTAGGGACAGGGGTTGTTGGGCCCGACCTTCCCGGCGGGAATCGTTACGGTTTCGGCCGTGGCCTTTCCGTCGGCATCGAGCAACGGAACGTCTACGGCATTAGCCGTACCGTTGAACCACGTCATATTGTTACGCTTGTAACGTTCCCCCTTGTAGTTGGTGATGTCAGTACTCGTCTGAGAACCACTCACCCATCCCGGCGCATCGCGCCCTGGCTGGTAGATGAAACCGTACGACATTTCGTCCGCCGGATCGGTCGAGCCAGATTTCGGCATTCTCCGATACATATCCGTCGCCGTTCATATCCACGAATACGGTTTTGTATTCGAACGTCGCGGTCTGAACCGTGGCGCCTGCCATCAGTTCAGAGCGGGGCGTGATGATGATTTCATGGCACACAGTCTCCTCCTCATAGGGTATGGCCTGCAGAATGTCGACGTTTTCGAAGCGATAGTCCGTCTCCTGCTCATCGCCTTCGAAACGTACATAAGCCGTAATATCGAGCTGCCCGTGGGTTTGCGGAGAACCGGCCAAGGGAACTTCAAGCGTGGCGCCGGCATCGTCGTTGGCCAGGCGCACGAGCTGCGGTTCCCGGCTGATGCCCGGGTCTGCGGATTCGAAACGCACGGATGCGGTGCGGGCCCAGCCGTTCCGATAGCCCAGCGTCAATTTGGCATTGGACGCCGGGAGGTTCTCGTAGAGCTGTCCGGTCAGTTCGGGTTCGACGAGTATCGGAATGTCGGGCATCGGCACGGGGCGCACGACCAGCGTTGCCGGGCAGAAAATGTTGTAGACGCCGTAGCTGATTTTCGCTTTGAGCGTTACGACGTCCGCCTCTTCGCCCGTGCCGGAAAGCGGCAGCGAGCAATGCCCTTCGTCGGCATCGAGTGTCACTCCGATCGGTTCGGCGCTTATCCCCGACTGTTCGGGCACGGAAGCCGTGATTTGTTTGTTGCCGCCGTGCTTGTAGTTCAAGACCAGCGACAGCCCCTGAACAGATTCCCCGACGTTGGCGATAATCGGCTCCTGTGCGGCAGAGAAGATAACGATCGGAGAGTCGTCGCGCTCGAACTCCTGTTCACAGGCGCTCAGCATCGGAAATACCGCTGCGATTAACAATATGTATGAAAGTCGCTTCATGACTATTTTTCGGTTTTAGTGGCGGGAAGGATGATAAATGAGCTTTGCAGCGGGGCGTTGCTGTCACCGCCGACCCAGAGGTGGTAATCCCCAGGTTCCTGTCCGTGCGTCCCGTCAGCACGGCAGAAAGAGAGTTCTTCGGGCGTCAGGGTGAATTCCACGCTGCGGCACTCACCCGGGGCAAGCAAGATCTTCCGGAATCCTTTCAGTTCCCGAACCGGCCGCGTTACGCTGGCCGTCAGGTCGCGGATATAAAGCTGTACAACCTCCTCACCCGACCGGTCGCCGCTATTGGTCACCATGACCGAAAGGCGGACATCACCACCGACAGGGACTTCGGGTGTGAGCACTTCCAGATCGGAATAGTCGAATGTCGTATAACTGAGTCCATACCCGAACGGATAGAGCGGTTCATTCGGCGTAAAGAGATAGCGGGAAGTGTATTTCTGGCTCGACATCGACGCGTAACCCAAAGGGCGACCCGTGCTTTTCATGTTGTAGTGCAGCGGAATTTGCCCCACGTCGCGCGGGAAAGTCATCGTGAGCTTGCCAGACGGATTGTAGTCGCCCGAAACAACATCATCAAGGGCTTCGCCGGCCATCGTGCCGGGATTCCATGTTACGAGTAGCGCATCGGCCAGTTTTTGTTCGCGCGTCAGGTCCAACGGCCGGGCAGTCACGAGCAGGACGACTACCGGTTTACCGGTCGCTTTCACTGCCCGGAGCAGCCGCTCCTGCACGTCCGGCAAACGGATCGAGGTGAGACTCGCAGCCTCGCCGCTCCATGTCTGAGGCAGACCCAACGTCAGCAGCACGACATCCGCCCGGCAAGCTTCGGCGACCGCCCGGGCAATGCCTCCGTCGATCTCCGCATCAGGACGGCATCCAGGCGTGAACGTTACCCGCCCGGCCCCGAACCGGGCCTTCAGGCCATTGAGGAACGTCGAGGTGCGGGCGGACTCCCCGGCGATCACCCAGGACCCGAGCATCTCACGCGGAGCGTCGCCGAACGGGCCGATCAGCGCGATCCGCGGCTGCCCGACAAGCGGCAGGACGCCGTTGTTCTCAAGCAGCACCATCGAGCTGCGCGCTAGTTTGCGGGCGGCCTCCATGTGTTCGGGCTTGTAGTCCGCTCCGGCATCTTTCTCCGCACGGCAGTAACGATAGGGGTCGTCGAAAAGTCCCAAGCGGAATTTCATCCCGATAATCTGCGCGCAAAGCCTGTCGATCTGCGCCTCGGAGATTTTTCCCTCTTCGACCAATTTCCGACCATGCAGCAAATAAAGATTGCTAACCATATCCATATTCACACCAGCATTGAACGCCAGTTCGGCGGCCTGCTTGCCGTCGGCGGCCACACCGTGGGGAACCAGTTCCAGAATTGCCGTGTAATCCGTGACGACAAAGCCGTTAAAACCCAGCTCGCCGCGCAGCAGTTCCTCCGTCAGGAAGCGATTGGCCGTGGCTGGAACACCGTCGAAATCATTGAACGAAGTCATCACCGTGGCGGCTCCGGCGTCGATACCGGCTTTGTAAGGCGGCAAGTAGATGTCGCGGAACATCCGTTCGGACATATCCACGGTATGGTAATCGCGTCCGGCCTGTGCGGCGCCGTAGGCCGCGAAATGTTTGACGCACGAAAGCACGGTATTGGGGCGGGAAAGATCGTCGCCCTGATAACCGCGCACCATGGCCGCGGCGATAGCGCTTCCGAGATAAGGATCCTCTCCGGCACCTTCCGAAACACGGCCCCAGCGAGGGTCGTGGCCAATGTCGCACATCGGGGAGAATACCCAATTGACACCCGCAGCTGCGGCTTCCTCGGCCGAAATACGGGCGAACTGCTCGATAGCCGGGATATCCCAGGAGGCCGAGATGCCGATATTAACAGGGAAGATGGTCTTGAAACCGTGGATGGCATCGAATCCGAAGAGCATCGGAATGCCCAAACGACTCTGTTCCACGGCCAGCCGCTGCAGGCGCATGGCTTCTTCCGCCGTGCGGATGTTGAAAACTCCGCCACACATTCCCTGTGCAATGTATTCTTCGATGTTTTTCGATTCGGTGGCACCCGTCACCACGCCTTTTCCGGCGAACAGCACCAGCTGGCCGATCTTTTCATCAAGGGTCATCCGGCGCATCACCGAATCGGTACGACGGGCTGTTTCGGTATCCGTATAGAAGGATGCCGCCGGGGTACGGGGCTGCCGCGGCGCCGAACAGGCCGCGCAGAGAAACGCCAATACGGGGATTGAGTAGCTGACAATAGTACGCATGGGTTAACGGTAATAAGTGGTTTGCTCCAGGTTTAACATCGTGGAAAAAATCTTGGTGCTGATCGGCATCGTGTAGTGGCGAGGCAGCGTCAACCCGTTGCGTAGGGGCAGTACCTCGGCATAATTGTCGCGTGTCATCGGGAAATTCCGGGCATTGTAGACATTGCCCCAGCCGTCCGTGGCGTCGAGGTGATCGCGAATGCCTTTCAGTTCGTCGTCGACCTTGGCCTTCATACAGGCGGCCATATAACCGGGCCGGATTTTGTCGATGCGCACCAGTTCGAAATAGCGGTTGCTCCATTCGAGGGCGATCTCCAGCCGTTTATCCTTCCAGATCTGCTCGAGCAGGGCTTCCCCCGAAAGGAGGTCAACCATCCCCTCGTCAAGACCTGCGCGCTTGCGCACGGCTTTAAGCCATTTGCGGGCATTGCTCTCGTCGCCGATATGGCAGGCGGCTTCGGCACCGATGAGCAGCACTTCGCCCCACCGCAGGAGTTTGAGATTGGCGCCTCCGAGATTCGTCTGCGGCGTGTTGGTCGTGGAAACCGGATGGGGCTGCACGGACTTGCGGCAATAACGGTTGGGCCATCCCGCAGCCATGATCCCATCCGAGAACGGAATGCCTTTGATCACATCGCCGTTGATCCGGCGCATCTCGTCCTCTTCCCCGGGATGCTCCATACCGCTCAGGGGCGTCGTCTCCCCAAAAAGCACCGTGCCGCGGTAACGGAGGTCGATTATTTTCTCTTCGCCGTCGCGCTCGTATTGGTTGATCAGGTTCAGCGTCGGGGCCAGACGCCCGTATCCCTGGTAGCCGCGGGGCTGGATGGGCCGCCATCCGGCGAAACGGGTCGTGCCGTCGGAGGTCGATTTGGTTCCGATTTCGAACATCGACTCCACACAGAAATTACCCGCTTCGCGGAAGATTTGCTCATAGTCGGGATAAAGCTCGTACTCCCCTTCGAGCGACGAAACGATCGACACAATCTCTCGATAGCACTCCTCCGGCGAGGTTTCGCTCTCCCCTCCGTAATAGGAGAGGTTGGCGGCCTGGTAAAGCAGCGCTTTGGCCAGATAGCCCTTCCCTGAACCGTCATGGGCGCGGCCCCGCCAATCGAGGCCGAACAGGTCGTTCCACTCCTGTTTCGTCGGAAGGTTGTCGGCGGCAAAACGCAGATCCTCGACAAGGTATTCGTAGAGTTCGGGAATGCTCCTATTATTAGTCAGTTCGGCATACTCTTTCGGCGTGATCTCATCCTCGGGAAGCAACACGACCTGCCCGAAGATATTCACCAGATGCATATAGAACCAGCCACGGGCGAAACGATTCTCGGCCGTCAATGCCGTTTTGAGTGCCGAATCAGCATCAGGGAAGAGCCGGTCGAAAGCCCGGATGTTGATATTGGCCTGGTCGATGCCTGGGTAAAGTCCGTTCCAAAGCGCTTCGATGAAGTTGACCGAAGCGGGATTGATGCCCGTGAAATTCTGAAACTGGTTGAACTGGCGAGCCGGATCGGTCGTACCAGCGTCGCTCAGGATCGATCCGCGCAGAGCGTTGTCCGAGGCAATTTCACCCATCGAATAAAGCGCATCGCCCTGTCCTTCGTTCAGCCCGAGAAACGAATTATAGATCGAGGAACTCATCTTCACGATATCGTTCAACTCGGTTTCGGGCGTCATATTATGGGCCGGTTTGTCGAGGAAGTCGTTCAGGCATCCCGTCAGGGTCGCAGTGGCGAATATGGCCGCGGATATGGTGAGTCTGTTTTTCATGATCATTGCAGTTTCGGATTAGAAGGTGAAGGAGAAACCTGCCGTGTAAGTGCGGCTCTTGGGGTAGAGTCCGAAAGTATCGAGGCCGCCGCTATTCGCATTGCTGCCACGCGGCATCACGTCGGGATTGTAACCCGTCATGGCCGTCCAAGTATAGATGTTGGATACATTGAGGTAGACCCGCAGGTTCCGGAAGCCGATCTTACGCAGCATACTTGACGAGAAATTGTAGGCCAGCTGGATGTTCGAAAGCGAAAGATAGTCGCAGTTTTCAATGAAATAGTCGCTGTTCTGGGCTCCCGTGACGTCGGACCAAGAAAAGACCCGGGGATGGGTGTTCGAGGTTCCCTCGCCGTGCCAGGCGTCGAGCATCCCCGTCATATAGTTCTGGCTAGGCTGACGCTGCTGCATACGGCGGTTAAAACTCTTGTGCCCGAGCGCCGAACTCAGTTCGAAACTGAATACGAATCCTTTCCAGTCGACCCTTCCAGTAAATCCGAGCAAAGCTTTAGGCTGGTAACTGCCCAGATAGACGTAGTCGTCGTTGGAGATCATGCCATCGCCGTTCACGTCGCGGAACATCAGGTCGCCCACGCGCGTGCCGTCCACCTTGGGCATCTGCGCCAATTGTTCTTCATTCTGGAAAACACCAATGGTCTGCAGACCCCATAACCCGCCGACGGGATACCCTTCGAGCGTGTAATTAGGCAGATTGGAGATCGGGCCGATCTGGTCGTTGATACGCAATACCTCGTTGTCGACGGTCGTCGCCGTGAACTGGAAACTGGTATTGACTTTCCCGATCCGGGGCGACACACGCAACGTCAGTTCCATACCCTGATTGCGGATGGTGCCGATATTGCTCGTCACGATAAAATTAGACGGCGGAATATTGAGCGGCATCATCACGTTCGAGGTCTTTTTGTTGTAATACTCCACAGAGAGTTCGAGCAGCCGTTTCCGGATCGAGAGGTCGAACCCGACATTGAAGGTCCGGGTCTCCTCCCATGTGAGCGAATTGTCGATCATAAGCCGCAGGGCATCGCTTTTCACAACTGTACCATCACCCATGACGATATCCACCGCATCGGCGTAGAGCATCTGGGCAGCCGTCACGCCGCTGTCATTGCCGACCACACCATAGCTGGCACGCAGTTTCAACAGATCGAGCCACCGGCTACCACGCAGGAAATTCTCTTCCGAAATGATCCAGCCAGCCCCGATGGCCGGGAAGAACCCGTAACGGTTGTCCGAAGGATAAGCCGATGATCCGTCGACACGCCCTGTCAGCGTGAGGATATAGCGGTCGAAAACCGTGTAATTGATCCGGGCGAGAAACGAGGCGTAAGTCTTTTCCGAACCGCCGTCCGTACCGGTAATGTCTGTGCCCTGGCCCACGTACCAGAGGTTACGGTTTTTCCAAGCGCTCCACGGCAGCCCCGAGGCACTCAGGTTGGCATACTGGGTCCGGTAGGACTGCAGCGTGAAACCGGCCACGGCGTTCAACCGGTGGATACCGTTGACAAGGTTGTAGGTCAGCGTGTTCTCCTGCAGCCAGTTGCTGTTGGTATTCGTGTTGTGGCGGAACCGCGAGACCTTGTACGGGGAGTTCGAGTCGGCAACATTCTCCATGAAGGCCGGCAGGAAAACTTTCTGCTCACGCTGCAAGTTGGTATTCGAAATTGAACTGCGCCACGTGAAATTCCGCAAAAACGACACTTCAACGAAAAAATTGTTGACGTACTGCCAGCTCTTATTGTAACGGTCGTGCGTGTAATAAAGCAGCGCATATGGATTCGAGTCCCCGCCGTTAAAATTATCCTCGCTATCCCCCGCCTCCGCATTATTGTAGATCGGGGCCTGCGGTAGCCGCTTCCCGGCCAGGCTCAAGACATCGCGCTCGAGATTAGTGCGATTATCCGTGATGAAGGTCGAATTGAGTCCCAGCGTGAGCCATACAGTCGGTTTGTAAGTGGCTTTGGCACGTGCCGTAAAACGCGTGTAGTCATTGTAACGGATGACGCCCTGCTGGTCGAGCATCGTGGCCGAAATAAAGTAATCGGTCTTGTCGCTGTTCCCCGCAACACTGAGGTTGTAATTGTGGGAGAAAGCTTTACGGGAAACGAGTTTCTGCCAGTCGGTACCCTCTCCCGCATTTCTCCAGTCGGGATACGGGATCGACGCGGCCGCATTGGGATTACTCCAATTATCAGCCAAATAGGCGAGGTTCTCAATCTGCTGCCACTGCGACTTGGTCGCCGTGGGAAGATAACGTTCCATCTCCGAAATCGAGAAGTAGGCTCCGGCATTGACACGTACGCCGCCTGTTTCGCTTGCACCGGTCTTGGTCGTCACGATGATGACGCCGTTAGCGCCGCGCGAACCGTAGATGGCCGTTGCCGAGGCGTCCTTCAGGAAAGAGATGGACTCGATGTCAGCCGAATTGAGGGTCGAGAGTTCCGAAACCTCGAAAAACTGTCCGTCAATGACGCAAATCGGCTGCGCGTCGTTGTACGACCCAATTCCCCGGATGCGCACCGAAGCGCCTTCGCCCGGCTCCCCATCGTTGAGGATCTGCACACCGGCGATTTTGCTGCCGATAGCCTCCAGAGCATTCATGGCCGGAAGTGCAGCCAGTTCCTCGCCCGAGATGGCCGCAATGGATCCGGTCAGATCCTTCTTGCGCAGCGACCCGTAACCGGCGGCCACAACCTCTACGCTGCCAATGCCGATGGCTTCGGGCTCCATGCGCAGGGAGATTTGCGACCGGGTTCCGACCGGCTCCTCGACACGTTTGTAACCGACGAACGAAAAAACCAGCACGCCGTTTTTCGGCACGGAGATCGAATATTCCCCCTTGACATCAGTCACGACTGCCGTCTGGGCGTCACGAACCTGAACGGTCACACCCACCATCGGCAGGGCGTATTCATCCGTGACTTTACCCGTTACGGTCGTATTCTGGGCTGTGGCGCTGCCTGCCAGGCAACACCCCGACAAACATAAAAGAGTTATAAAGAGAAGGCGTTTCATCGGTTGAAGGTTTTAGGTCAGTTGGCGATCGTCAGTTCGCGGGGAACGGCATATTCTGCCTGAAGCCGGGCTAGTTCGGTCTTGAGACTGTCGGTCAGCCCCTCGGTGCCGGGCTGTCCATAGAGGTTGTGCAATTCCTGCGGGTCTTTCTGCAGGTCGTAAAGTTCCCACGTGTCGAGCAGGTAGAAATGTATCAGTTTGTAACGCTCCGTACGTACGCCGTAGTGGCGCTGCACACTGTGGAACCCCGGGAATTCGTAAAAATGGTAGTAGAGCGATGTCCGCCAGTCGACCGAGGTACGGCCTTCAAGCAGGGGCAGGAACGAGCGGCCCTGCATATTTCCCGGATCAGGGATTCCGCACATTTCAAGGAACGTCGGAGCGAAATCGATATTCTGGGTCAATTCCGTCACTTCGGTACCCGCTTCAATGTATTTCGGATAGCGGATCATAAAGGGCATCTTCATCGATTCCTCGTACATGAAGCGTTTGTCGAACCAGCCGTGTTCGCCCAGATAGAACCCCTGGTCGGAACAGTAGACGACGATCGTGTTGTCGAGCAGCCCCTCTTTTTCCAGGTAGTCAAGCATCATGCCGACGCTCTCGTCGACCGCCGCAACGGTGCTCATGTAATCCCGGATGTAACGCTGGTATTTCCACCCGGCGAGTTCCCGCTCATCAGTGATTCCCGCGGCCCAGAAAGCATCGTTCTTGGGACGGTAGTTGGCATTGAACGCCTCGCGCTGTGCGGACGTCATGCGGTTGTAGAGGTGGGGCCACGGATCGAACCGCAACGAATCGCTTCCACGTGCTACGCTCATCTTCAGGTCGTGGCCCTCGTACATGTCGCGGTAGATGTTCATCTTCTGCCGCGAGGCGGCCTCGCGTCCAACATAGTCGTCGAAATAGGTGGCCGGCAACGGAAACTGCACGCTGTCGTACAGGTGATAATGGCGCTCGGCAGGCCACCAGTTCCGGTGACAAGCCTTGTGGTGCATCATCAGGAAAAAGGGTTTGTCCCTGTCCCGGCCGTCGAGCCAGTCGAGGCACTTTTCCGTGATGATGTCGGTCACGTAACCGTCGATGCGAACCGTATCGGTCGCAGTGATGAAATCGGGGTTATAATACTCGCCCTGATCGTTGAGAATCGTCCAGTAGTCGAAACCCGTGGGCGCCGTGTTAAGGTGCCATTTGCCGATCAAGGCCGTCTGGTAACCACTCTCCCGCATCAGTTTCTGGATGAGCTGCTGCCCGCCGTCGAACCGGTTGCCGTTGCGCATGAACCCGTTGGCATGGCTGTGCAGGCCCGTCATGACCGCCGCCCGGCTGGGTCCCGAGAGCGAATTGCAGCAGTAATTGCCGCGCAGGAGCGCCCCCTCGTGTGCGATACGGTCGATATGGGGTGTAGGCGCCAATTCGGACAACGCACCGCCGTATGCGCTGATGGCGGCCTCGGCATGGTCGTCCGACATGATGAACAGGATATTGGGCTTTTGGGGACAGTCGTCGGCATAGGAGACGCCGCTCGCTGCGAGCCCCAACAGCAACACCGGAGAAATTCGGGGAAAGTTAGTTTTCATTAGCAGTTCTGTTTTGTAGGTTTTGTTACAAAGTAACCCCCCAGCGACGAACTGCGCAAATTATCGGCTACGACTTAACCTCACGATCCGAAAATCGGTGGATGAGCGACTACGGCATCACCTCACACGAAATATTCAACATTGTGTCAAGTACTTTGTATACAACACCTTGAATACGTTCTATTTTTTGAAAAATCCCGCGTCTTTTTTCATGGATTGCGGTTTTACGGTTACTGGAAATCGATGAGAAAAGCCGTCAGGCTGTCCTGCGACGACAACCCGATCTTCTGCCGGATGCGGTATCTGCGCGCCTCGACGCCGCGTACCGTGAGGTTCATCATGTCGGCGATCTCCTTCGTGTCGAGGTTCAGCCGCAGCAGGGCGCAAAGCTTGAGATCCCCGGCCGAAAGTTCAGGATACCGGAACCGCAAATTCCGAAAAAAATTCTTATGGATCAGGTCGAAATTCGTTTGAAATACATCCCATTCGTGTTCGGATGAGAGGTTGCTGTCAATCAGCGCCAGTAGGCGGTTGAAATATTTGTTGGGATATTGCGTCCCCAACGCCTCTTTCTGCCGGACGAGTTCTTCCCGGATCGCCTGCAGCATCTCCGAACGGCGGATCAGGTGCATGGCCGAACTGGCCAGCTCCTTGCTCTTGAACGAGATTTCGTCGGATAATTTCCGGTTCTCCAATTCTATGATCTCCCGTTCCTGCCGCTCCTGTAATTTGCGGTGCCGGAGTTCCGCGCGGCGGCGCGCCAGCCGGTTAATCAGCCACATCGTCCCAATCAGCAACAGCACATAGCAAACGATGGCCCCCGTCGAGAGGTAGAGCGGTGGACGAATACGGAACCGGAACGGGACGCCGGACAGTTCTCGGTCATCACTTCCGAGGACTTTGTATTCTAGCGTATAATTTCCCGCAGGCAAACGCATCAATTCGAACGCCCCCCCCCGGACGCCTCCGTCCAGCAGTCGTCAAGCGGCAACAACCGGTAGCGAATAGAGAACGGCTCTCCGTAGACCGCGAAACCCATATTGAAAACCAGACTGTTATAATCAGCGGGAAGCATGGCTGGCGTGGAAGCAGTCAAATCCAACTGCCGCGGAAGAGCCTCGTTTTTTCCAGACAGGGCCGCTGCCGAGGTGAGCCGCAGCCCCGGTTGCAGCCGCTGCGTTTCGGCCGAGGTATGGGAGAGTTGGGCGATTCCATTAAAGGTACACAGCAGCGACTGATCCGCGTCGACGGGAACGATGTTCTCATAGTTGTCGAACATCGAAAACCCATAGGTGCGGTAAACGACCGTGTTGAGGATACGGGGATTTTCAGCCGCAAAAGAAACCAGTGCCGCAGCCCGTTCGGTGATGAACCAATAGCGGTCATAATCGACAGGCACAATGCGGTGTGCTCCTGCAAAATCTTTCAGATGGTCATTCAGCAGCGAATAGGGCACGATCCGATCACTCAGGTCGTCATAAGTGTAACACTGTTTCCCGTCCGTAAAGACGAGTCGCTTGCGGATGCGAAATACGCCGATCTTGGTCGGGGCGGATCCGTCGAGCGACGGCAAATATTCGTAAGAAACGACCTGCCGCCAATCCTTGTCGACCTTCAACCGGTAGAGGCCACGGTTAGTGTGTCCCGCCCAGATCGTTCCGCCCTCGTCGATCTCGAAGAATTGTATCGGATTCGAGAATCCCCGAAGTTCGCACTGCAACTGCCAGCCTCCAGGCACAGGGTGGAAAATACTGAAGGTCGTAAATCCCGACTGAATCAGTTTATGCTCTTTCCCGTGCACGATCTCCCGGGCGCACATGCCACCACCTTTATCGGAGAGTTTTTCAATCCGTCCGTCGGGGTGTATGAGCAGAGTCTTGCGGTTATGTCCGACGAGTAGGGAGCCGTCCGACGTCGGGAAAAGTTTGGACACAAAACCTTCCGTCCCCGGAATAAGCGTAATGTCGTCCGTTTCCCCGGTACCGCCGGACAACGAATAACGTGCCCGGAACAGTCCCTGATTGGTGGCAACGTAAATCCAGCTGCCGGACAGCGCAACGTCGTATACCGAACCTATATTGTGGTTAGACCATCGATTAACCTTAAGCCGACGGGTATCATAAATCATGGAGACACCGCTGTCGAGTGCCAACCAGATATTTCCTTCAAAGTCTTCGCAGATACCCAAAACCGTGTTGTTCTGGAGCCCGTTGCCGTTGTTAACGTGCCAGACGATCCGCCCCTCCATGTCAAGGGCGTAGAGCCCGTCAGTCACGGTACCGATCAACAGCAGCGAGTCGCCAGTCAGCAACGCCCGGTTGGGGTTCAGGCCGGACAGTCGTCCGTCCAGATCGTTATGCCACCGATCAAACCGTTTTTCAGGCCCCATTTTCCAGATTCCGTCCGCCGAAGTTATCAGAAAAGCGCCGTCGCAGTAAGGAACCATGGCGTTGATCTGACCTCCCGGAATGCCGGGGATGTCTACCGGTATGAAATCTGAACCGTCGTAACGGCACAGAATATGCTGCTGCTGGGCATAAATCTCGTCGCCGACGGCATAAAGCATGAAGAGTTGTCCAAAACTTTTATGCCATGTCACGCTACCGTCGGGGGTGACGATGTAATATCCGCCGAATGTTTGAAAAAGGATTTGATCCCGATAGGGAATAATGCTCCATATCTGCCGATTATGAAGCAGAGCCTTGTCGAGGCCGGCACTTAAGGAGTGATAACAACACATCCCGAAAGTATTACGTTCGAAATAGCCGAATTCTTCGAAGGAGCCGACATAGATCCGACCGTCAGGAGCGATCCACAGCGACCGTACCACCCCGTTCCCATCCAGGGTGTGGAGCTGCCATCGGCAGCCGTCGTATTCGAGCAATCCGTCATGGTTGCCGATATACAGAATACCCTCGCTGTCCTGGGCCAAAGCCCAATTCTGGCTTGCGGCGTTGTATGAATCACGTGCATAGTTGCGAACATAAGGTGCAAAAGCCGCCGCAGTCTGCAAAACACACAAATAGACAAAGGCGAGTGCCCAAATTTTTCGTTTCATATCGAACAGGCAAATCTGAATTTATACGGATCTCAACCTCCTAAGGGTGGAACGAACTCTCACCATAAACACAATGTTTACAACGAATACGACCATCAAACCCATGAGATAACAACCTATTGACCATTGTTAATCTCGATCTTTTCATGAACATAAAATTTATCTTCTTGTTACGGTCTCAAATAATTAAGAATTGGTATATCCTCTTAGATAACTGGGGTTCAATAGATCTTCGGTTGGCAGTAAA
The DNA here is from genome assembly GCA_021204515.1 of Alistipes sp. Lineage (GTDB taxonomy): Bacteria > Bacteroidota > Bacteroidia > Bacteroidales > Rikenellaceae > Alistipes. The sequence goes on from JAJPZH010000082.1 coordinate 15,819, forward strand.
AAGTCGATTCTTCCAGCTTTTCGACAGGCCGTTCTAGCGGTCACCCCTACCAGCATTTTTTTCACATGATGCGCATATATAAATGCATACCGCAATGTAAATCATCTTTTTAATCATAATTGTATTTTTTAAGATTTACATAAATCGACATTAAAAGTAGTCATTTATTAATTAACTGCAAAATTGAATTTTCAGCAATTATTTCGGTTTCACGATAGTTTTTACGATCATACTACC
>JAJPZH010000040.1 GCA_021204515.1 Alistipes sp.
TGTATCGTTAATTAAAACAAGAAGAGACAAAACACTATACGAACTATGAAGAAACTATTAGCGACAGCCGCCTGCATCCTGACGTTCGCAGCCGGGGCCGACGGCCAGACCAACAAGAATAACAACACAAAACAAACAAATACCATGAAAACGATCGCATTGACCAAAGCCGACTTTCTGACGAAAGTCGCCAATTACGAAACCAACCCCACCGAGTGGAAATACCTCGGCGACAAACCCGCACTCGTCGATTTCTATGCTTCGTGGTGCGGTCCCTGCAAAGCCCTCGCCCCCGTGCTGGAGGAACTTGCGGCGGAATACGGCGACAGCATCTACATCTACAAGATAAACACCGAAGAGGAGCAGGAACTGGCAGCCGCATTCGGCATCCGCTCGATCCCGACGCTGCTGTTCATCCCCAAGGAGGGCAAACCCCAGATGGCGCAGGGCGCCCTGCCCAAGGCTTCGCTGAAAGAGGCGATCGACAAGGTGCTCCTCAATAAATAAGCGGGCTATGGCGCTTACGATTGACGAACTCCGCTGTCCCCAGAACCATCGCTGTCCGCTGATCCCGATCTGCCCTGTCGGAGCGATTTCACAACTGGGAGACGGACTTCCGGCAATCGCCCCGAAGAAATGTATCGAATGCGGAAAATGTATCAGACACTGCGGCAGGCAGGCCGTTCACAAAAAGCCGGAATATGGACAAACTGTGTAAAATACGCGACCTGCAGCGGGCCGTACACCAATTCGAAGCGAATCTGGAGCGGCTATACGGAATCTGCATGAACGAAGGCATGACCCTGTGCAGTCTCTCGAAGGCCGGAAGGCTCTCCTGCGGAGAGTTGAGCGACCTGCTGGGACTGACCCCTTCGAACATGTCGAAAGTACTCCGCTCGGTCGAAGAAAAGCAATTCGTAAGGCGGGAACTGGGAACCGCAGACAAACGCCAGATGTATTTCTCGCTGACCGACAGAGGGCGACAACTGCTGGCATCGATAAACTGCGAAAAGATCGAAATACCCGATCTCCTCACCGCCCTGCTTCAGAAGTAACAGACGCATCAAACGACACCCCCGTCCGGAATCCGGACGGGGGTGTTTATTTTACGGCATAAAGGTATTTACTTCATGAAAGCCTTCACGACCATAATCTCGCGGCCCGAAGTATTGACGATCCGGTAGGAACCGGCTGCGGCCGACACCACGAACGTTTCGGCGTAACTGATCGGGAAACTGTCGCCGCCGGCCGTCTCGATGCGGGCGCTCTCGCCCTCGACCAGATTCAGCACATGGCATTTCCCCTCGGTCTGCACCTCCACCGACGTATTGAGCTTGTAGCGATGCACGTCGTAGGAGTGGTTGCGGTGCGTCGGCAGGTGCCAGAGTTCCCAGTCGGCGCCCTTTTCGAGCAGTTCGGGATGCGCGATCAGTTCGCGTTTCACCGTTTCGCCCTTGCGGTCGAAGCAGAGGTTCTCCATCGCACGGCGGATATTGAGCGGACGGGGTTTTCCGTCGAGGTCCAGCGCCAGCCAGTCGTACATCTTGAACGTGAAGATATAGGGCGTGGTACTGATCTCCAGCACGAGGTTGTTGCGGCCCGAACTGTGAAGCGTTCCCGGAGGCATCAGGAAAAGACCGTGCTTGGCCGACGGCTCCGCATTGACGTATTTCTCCACATCGAGCGCGGTCCCCTTCTCGAAACTTTCGGTCAGAGCCTGTTCGAACTTCTCCGGTACAATATCCTCCTTGAAACCGAGGTACACGACCGAATCCGGCGTCGTGTCGAGGATGTAATAGGTCTCCTCCTGCGTCAGGACCTCGCCGAAATTCTTGCGGATATACTCGCGCTGCGGATGACACTGGATCGAGAGGTTGCCGCCGTCGAAGTTGTCGAGGTAGTCCATGCGGATCGGGAACTCGTCGCCGTAGAGTCCGTAGCACTCCTTTCCCACGACCCGCTCGCCTGCCTGAAACATCACCGTATCGAACGAAACTTCGAGCATCCGCCCGCTGCTCCGGAAGATCAGGCCGTTTTCGGGCACGATCAGTTCGAACGACCATGCATAGTTGGGCACGTCGTGCGGCAGCGCCTCGATGTGATTGCGGATCCACTGCCCTCCCCACGCTCCGGGCTCGAACCACGGCCGCACACGGAATCCGTTGCCGGCGAGACGGTCCAGTCCGCGGCGCAGATCGGTCCCTTCGGTCCACGTAATCTCCGTCTCGCGCTGGCCGTCGATCATCACGTCGATTTTCGGCAGCAGGGCTTTCTTATGACGGTTGAGCACCACCCAGTCCACGAAGTAGAAACGCTTGTACATCTTCTTCGGCGCATCGGCCTCGGCGGCTCCCAGATTCGTGATGCTGCCCGCCCGCGAACGGAATTGAATCTCGTTCTTCGGAATGTCGATATAGAGCAGCAGGCCGTCCCAGCCGGCAAGCGAAGCGCCGATTCCGATCAGGATATTCAGCTGAGCAGCGTCGTCGGGACGTATCCGGTCCAGCTTCTCCCGGTCGAAGAACTCCACGAGCCGGAGCGGAGTCCGGAATCCGAAGATCGGATCGTCGCCGCCCAAGTAGGGTTCGATCAGGCGGTCGATCTCGGCAGGCTCCTTCATGGCCGCACCCGTATTCCACCATACGGGCCGGATGCCGAGCGTTTCGAGGGCCTTGTTCAGTTCACGGCTGAAAATATCGAAACGTACGCCGACGTAACCGTCGATAATCACCCGTTTCGATCCGGCGATCCGACGCGCCAGCGACATATAATCGCAAAAGATTTTCTCCTCGCCCAGATCGTGAGCCGGATAGATGTCGTATTGATTTACGCCTGTTTCCGGCTTCTCGACGGGGAGTACAAACTGTGTGGTTTTTCTTAAAAGAGTCATATTTAAAATTATAAAAATAACGAAGCTGCACCAATCATGGCCGCATGGTCGAGCAGGGCCGAAGTGCGTACCGCGACACGGATTCCGTCCGCGGCGAAACGCCGCTCCAAAGCCGGACCGAAAAGCGGATAAGCCCGTGAAATATTTCCGCCGAGCACCAATACGTCCGCATTGAAACGGGTAAGGACCGGACCCGCGAACTGCGCCAGTTCCTCGCCGTAGACGTCGAAAAGGCGGCGTGCAGCCGGATCGGCGCCGTACCGGGCGGCGACATCGCGCGCACCGGTCAGGGTCTCGCCGGTCAGCTCTTCGTAACGGCGGATAATTCCGCGGGTCGAGAACATTTCGTCCACGATTCCGCCGCCGAACGGCAGACAGTAGACCCAGCCGTCGGCAGGCACCTCATCGCCCGAAGTCACCAGTTTACGGTCGGATACGAAACCCGACCCGACGCCTGTTCCGAGCGTGAGCGCCACCACGCGCCGGGCATCGCACGCCGCGCCGCCGAGGCACTCGCCCAGCGCAAAGGCCGAAGCGTCGTTGACATAGCGGAACTCTTCGGCGCCGGACAGCCGCAGCAGCGGGAAAAGCGACTCCGAAACGTCGAGACCGTAAATCCGCTCGAATTTATTGACGCCCCGAATCAGCGAAACGCCGTGTTCGTAGTCGAACGGGCCGGGGAAGGCGAATCCCACCCGGCGCACGGCCTTCAGGCCGGAAGCCGCGATGCTCCGCCGGATATTGTCCGCCCATGCGCCGAGTATCTCCCCGGCACCGGCGTCGCAATCGACCTCGCCGGAGAGAGGCTCTCCGCAGATTTCACCCGTCGTCAGATCGACCACGGCCGAACAAATATGACTGCCGCCTATGTCAGCGCCGACGGCGTAACGTTCCATGTCGTTCGATATCATCGTATCCGTACAAATTTCTTTTTCGGGCGCCGCAGTCCCGGAGACTCTGCGTCCCCGGGACCCTGCGTCCTGAACCTAACTAACGGGCAATCGTGGTAATTTCCTTGACGGTCGTGTAATTGTAGCGGTTGGTACCGTCGAACTGTACCGACGTCCGCGCACCGAACCGCAGGAAATACTTCCGCGAATAGGCCGGGAACGGCGTGTATGTACCGGCGGGATCGTATCCTCCCGGCTGTCCCGTACGGATGGTATAGACCTGATCGAACTGCACCATGCCGATAGCCGTACCGGAGATACGGGTCGAATAGTTGGGGCTGTAGCTGAAGTCACCGACATACATGTTCTCGCTCACGAACAGCCATGCCTCGGCCAGCGCCTGCTGATAGTCGGGATTGTCCGTACCGCGGGAGACCTTCACCTTCACATCCACGGTTCCGTCGGCGTTCACCACCGGCTCTCCGACCCACTCCACGCGCAGCAGGGGTTCGACCTCCCAAGTCTTCTCGACAGTGCCCGAAATCTTGATCCGCTCCTCTTCCAGCGGCACGAACGCGCCCGAAGGAGTAATGCCGTATTCACCCTTGAAAACCTTGGTGTTGTTGAACGTACCATCCATCTTGACGTTCATGTCATAGGGCTGGGGATTGTCGCTCCAGCTGTACTCCATCATGCGGATACGGATACCCGTATTGCCGATGGCCGTCTGGAACGGCTCGCCCGTCTGCTTGTCGATGAACTTACCGCGGAAAGTCTCCTGCGGCTCGGCGTAATTGTCCTTGCTGCACGAAGCTGCAAGCAGCGGCAGCGAAAAGAGCAAAAGATATATATACTTTTTCATATCGATCGGTTTTTATGCTGTCCGGATTAGAAACCGGGGTTATTCTTGAGGTTGGGGTTCTTTGTCAGTTCGCCCGACGGCAGCGGCTGGTAGTAGTAGCGGGTGTCGTAGGTGAAGATGTAGTTATACCCGGCCCGCGGCTCGGTGAAGCGCACGTCGAAGAAATACTTGTTGACGTCCGTTGCGAAGAAGGGCATCAGGATACGATAGCGCGTGGTATTCTGCTCGTCGTAGAAGATGCGCCAGCGGCGGAGGTCCCAATAGGTCTGGTTCTCGAAGGCCAGCTCCTTGCGGCGTTCGCGGCGTACGATATCGACCGAATTGAGATCGGCGGCCGATGCCAGCAGCTCGGCGCCCGCCCGTTCGCGGATAAGGTTGATACAGCGGAAAGCCTCGTCGCGGTAGCTGTCGCCGTCCTCGGAGGTCGTCTTGCCGAGCTGAGTCAGTTCGTAGGCGGCTTCGGCACGGTTGAGCAGGACTTCGGCATAACGGATGTCGATCCAGTGCTGCGTGGATTTACCGCCCGAGTTATTCTCCAGATCGGGATCGAGATACTTGCGCAGGTAGGTGCCGCCGATGTTGCCGAAGTTCCAGCCGTTCACCGGACCGTTGAGACCCGTGATAAGCATCGATGTCACGGGCGTCGCCCCCGGATAGGGAGTATAGGGCGACTTGAGCTGAACGGCAGGCCCCCCGTTGAAGTTTCCGGTCAGCTGCACGTCTTTGAGTCCCAGCGTTTCGTAGGCTGCGGTTTCGCCCTCCTTGATCAGACGCGGGATACCTTTGCCCTCTTCCACCTCGCCGGTGTAGAGACCGCGGCGGATTTCGATATACTGATCCTTGAACTTCGACATGGGGAGGATGACCGTACCCAGCAGGCGCGGCTCGGCATTGGCGAAGGCGTCCATCGGGTTGTCGTAGAGCTTGTAATAACCGTTTTCGTCGAGGAACCCGAACTTGCCGTCGGCATCCAGCTCGATGCCGTCGAACATCTCGATAAAATCGACCGTGGGGCTCACTTCCGAATCGTTGCCGCCCGTCGAGGTCGAGCGCGGCTGTACCGAGTTGTCGTAGTCGTGCGTCAGGAATTTCTCCTTGTAGTAGCGGGCGAAGATAGTCTCGGTGTTGGCACTGCTTTCATCGAGGAACAGCGCCGCGAAATTCTCGGCCTGAGCATCGCGGTTGTCGGCGGCCCATTTGGCTTTGTAGAGCGAAAAAGAACCTTCGTCCACGATCTTCGAAGCCTCGTAGGCCGCTTCGAAATAGTCGGCGGCCCGTTCGGCGGGAATGCCGCAGATACGCTTGCCGAGGTGTTCTTCGTTGACGGTATTGTACTTGGCGATCGACCCGGCATAGAGCATGGCGCGCGACTTGAGAGCTGCCGCGGCGTAGCGGGTGGCACGGCCGGAATCGTTCTTGTCGGGCAGGCTGGCGATGGCCAGATCGAGGTCCTGTCCGATAAAGTCCCAGCACTCCTCTTCGGAGGCACGGGGAGTCCACGTGTCTTCCAGCGTAGCGTTGGCGGGGTAATCGATCACATAGTCGATCTTCGGCACGCCCCCCAGCCGCTTGACCATTGCGAAGTACACATAGGCGCGGATGAAATAGGCCTCGCCCAAGACCGTATTGTAATCGCTGTCCGAAAATCCGCTCTTGTATTTCGGAAGCCCCTCGATAAACAGATTGATTTCCCGGATCGTTTTGTAGGCGCTGTCCCACATATTGCTGCCGGGTTCAGCGAAGAATCCCTGCGTGTCGCGTCCTACGGCTTCGCCCGTGGCGCAGCACATCTGGCGGTACATGGCGCCCGAATAGTTGAAGCCGTGTTGGAAACTATAACGGAAATCCTCCATCGGCAAGACACTGTACAAGCGTGCGATATAGCTCGTCGCTCCCTCGACGCTGCCGAAGATATCCTGTTCGTTAAAAATATTTTTCGGCGGTATATCCAAATCGGTGCACGCGGCGAATGCGCCCGCGCAAAGAATCAGGAGATAATATTTCAGACGTTTCATTTTTTGCTTTTTTAGAATTTGACATTCAGTCCGATAGTATAGGTCTTGTTGATCGGATAGAAGTATCCCAAGTTAGTGATTGAGTTTTCCGACGGATGAATGTAGAACTCCGGGTCGATATAATCCAGACCGGTGATCGTCAGCAGGTTGTAGGCGCTGGCGTAGATCCGGACATTCTCGATACCCACCTTCGTCAGCCACTTCTTGGGCAGCGAATAACCGATTTCGAGGTTCTTCAGACGCAGGTAGCGGGCATTCTGCAATGCGTGCTCCGAATCAGGGGTGGCCGTCGAGCCTGTATAGCCGTATTCGCCGGCGACCCACTTCGTGGCGGGATCGTAGGGATTGGCCGTCGGATCGGCCGGATGCCAGCGGTCCATGTGTTCGCTGATGGCGTTGGTACGCGACCAGAGCGGCTCCTGCAAAAACTCGCGGGGAATAACATAGCGATTACCTGCCCCCTGCCAGAGCATCGAGAAGTCGATTCCTTTCCACGATGCGCTGATCGTCAGACCGAAATTGACCATCGGAACCAGATCCGTGTAGCCGATCGGATGCACGTCCAGATCGTTGATCCAGCCGTCGCCGTTCCAGTCCTCGTAGAGATAGTCTCCCATCACGCTGCCGCGGCCGATATAGACGGGATTGTAGTACAGCTGATCCCAGCTGGTGATACGCCCGCCTTCGCCGTAACCCCACCAGATGTTGTTGAAACGGTCGTTGTTGTTCTGACGCCAGTTCAGGAAGGAGTTGCCCGACTCGGCACGCTCGTAGTAGAGGGTCTTGCGGCGCGTGAACGAAACGTTACCCTTGACCTCGTAGGAGAAATCGCCGACGCGGTTGCGGTGGCTCAGCTCAAGTTCGAAACCGGTATCCCGGTCGCTGTTGAGATTCTCTTTCGGCAGACTCGCGCCCACGCTGCCCGGAAGGCTCAGGTTGCGTGTGGCATAGAGTCCGTCACGGTCACGACGGAAATAGTCGAAGGTCAGGCCGAGTTTGCCGTTCCAAGCGCTGAAATCCAGACCGACATCGAACAACTTGATAGTATACCACGTAATATCCTTGTTGGCAATGCCCTTGGGCACGGAACCGTTGACATAATCGCCGCCGAGAATCGCTCCGCCCGAAGGATAAGTAAAGCCAGTCAGGAATTCGAAGTTCAGTTCATCGTCATAACCCATTTTACCGTATGAAGCGCGAAGCTTCAGGTTCTCAATAAAGTCGAGCGAAGAGTTTTTCCAGAAGTTTTCTTCCGAAATGCGCCATCCGACGGATGCCGAGGGGAAGAATCCCCAGCGCAGGTCGCCCGCAGGGAAGCGCGACGATGCGTCGTAGCGGAAGACGAATTCGGCGAGGTACTTGCCGCCGAAGTCGTAGTTGAAACGGCCAACTAACGACTGGTAGGCATAGTCGTAAAGCACTTTCTTGTCAGAACTCTGGTTGAACTTCTGCGTTTCGCCGTCGCCGACAAACACCTGATCCATAGGCAACACCACTTCGCGGCTGCCGTAGAAGTTGTCGCCCACCTTGTGCTGGTCCTCGAAGAGCAGCATGCCCGATACGGAGTGGCGGCCGAAGGTGCGGTCATAGCCCACCTGCACGTGCCACTGGCGATGTTCCTTGCCGTAATAGTTGCGCTGCACGAAATAATCGTGTGCATCTCCCTTCAGGAAGCTGGTCGCGGCTCCGGTAGAGGTATAAGTATTGAACGCCTTTCTGTAGAACTTGTTGTCGTTCATGATATAGTCGTAGCTGAAGAAGCCTTTGGCATACAGTCCCGGCAGGAACGGCATGTCCCAGCGCAGCGAGAAGTTCGACTGGAACCAACGGCTGATCAGACTCTGGTATCCGTTGGTATCCTTGTCGATCATGGCCAGCGGATTGACGATACCCGTGTTGTCGTCCTTGGTATGGTACATGGTCTGCTCGTCGTCATAGTAGAACGGATCGAGCGGGGAGAAGAGCCACGTGCCTCGCACGATGTCTGTAGAAGAGAAGTTACTCATCTTCTTTTCGTCGATATGGCCTGCGAGGTTGACGTCGAGGGTCAGGTTCTTAGCGACCTTCGCGTTGATATTAGCACGCAGCGTGTACTTGTCATAAGTAATCGGGCTATGCTGAAAAAAACTCTCCTGATACTGGTAACCGAGACTGGTATAGAAGGTGACCTTGTCGTTGCCGCCGCTGGCGCTCACCGAATGCTGCGTCTGGGGCGCCGAATTACGGAAGACGGCCTCTTTCCAGTTGTAGGATTTCTTCTCGCCGTTGCGGTAGGCGGCAATATCCTCCTGACTGTACTGCGGAACAGGCGACATGTTGTCTACGGAGTGCATCACATATTTCTCGTTGTAGAGCGTCATCCAGTCGGCCGCATCCACGAGGTCGGGGAAATTCGAAGGCTTCTGCCACGAGATATTGCCCGAATAATTGATATTGATTTTGCCCTTGTTGCTTTTTTGGTGGTGATAAGCACGACGCCGTTACCGCCCTTCACGCCGTAGATGGCTGCTGACGCATCCTTCAGCACCGAAATCTGTTCGATATCTTCGGGATCAATACGCGCCATGTTGTCGCGCGGCACACCGTCGATCACGACAAGCGGAGCGCCGAAGCCGCGGATGTCCATCGAGGTATTGAACTCGCCCGGCTCGCTGGAGTTCTGTCTCACGCGGAGTCCCGGAACCTTACCGGTCAGCATGTTCTGGACGTTCTCGTTCTTGGTCGTGATGATCTCTTCGTTTTTGATGGCCGAGATGGCTCCCGTAAGGGAGGCTTTCTTCTGAGTGCCGTAACCTACGACGACCAGCTCCTCGATTTCGAGGGCGTCGCTCTCCAGCACGAAATCATAGGTGGTCTTTCCGGCTACGACTTTGGCCGACTGCTCGGCGTATCCGACGAAACTCACCCTCAGCACCGAGCCGGGAGCGGCCTGCAGCGAAAAGCTGCCCGTCGTACTTGTTACATCTCCTTTCTGGGTCGTGGTGTCGAAGACCGTAGCTCCGATCACCGGCTGCCCGGAAGCATCCTTGACGGTACCCGATACCGTAAAGGACTCCTCTTGCGCGCGGGTTTCGAGGGCTGCGAAAGCCAACGCCACGCACATACAAACCTTCAGCAGGTTCAAGAAGTTAGTACAAATTTTCATACGTTTTGTTTTTAAGTGGTTGGGTTCAAAAACTCCGGCCCGACGTTGCGGTCCGGCCGGAGCCGGGAATTCAGATTTCCTTTTTCAACATAAGCGGTTTATAATTAGGTCTGATTGACGTTGCTATTCCGTAAGCGAAGTGTTGGGTTCCGGAGCGAGCGTGATTTTCAGACGGCCGCCGCGCACCACGTCCGCGAAAGGCAGCTGTATGCCCGTCAGGGGTTTGCCGTCGAGCTGCACGGAGCCGATGTAATAATTCTCCGGAGTATTGCCCGCGGTCTCGATCACGAATTCGCGGCCTTCGTAATAATCGGGATTCAGACTGATCGTAATCTTGTCGAACAGCGGACTGCCGAGCTGGAACGACGGATCGGGAGCCGTCAGGCCCTTCACGTCGAAGAGTCCCATCGAAGCCATGACGTACCATGCGCCCAGCTGTCCCTGATCCTCGTCCTGACCGTAGCCGTAGCCGTGAATCTCCTCCGTACCGTAGAATTCGTTGCAGATCGTGCGCATCCACTTCTGCGAGAGCCACGGCTTGCCCGAGAAGTTGAACAGGCCCGAAATATGGAGGTTCGGCTGATTGCCGTGGTTGTAATAGGTATGCAGTCCCGCAAAGGCGTCGATGGTCTTGCCGCCGCCGAAGATATTTTCGCGCGAAATAAGGAACGTGCTGTCGAGCCGGTTGTTGAACTCCTCACGGCCCACCATCTCGACCAGACGGTCGATATCGTGGGGGACGTAATAGGTATACTGTACGGCGTTGCCCTCCTGAAAGCCCACCCACGGCGCATAGGGATCGAAGTCGGCGATAAACCGGCCCTGTTCGTCGCGCGGACGCATCAGCTTGGTTTCGGGATCGAAGAGCAGTTTCCACCCTTCGGAGAGTTTCGACAGCCGTTCGTAATCGGCTTCATGTCCCAGCTGGCGGGCCATCTGAGCCACGGCATAGGCGCTGAACGAGTATTCGAGCGTATGCGAGGCCGAGAAACCCGAACCGCGGGGCGTGGTCTGCATGTGAAGTTCCGGCGAATAGGGCGAATAACCGCGTTCGACGAACTGCCCCACATCCAGTTTGCCGGCTCCCGCGGGACGGCCTTCGCTGCCCAGTTCGTTCTTGAGGGCGGCTTCGTAGCCGAGCGCCACGTCGAAATTGCGGATGCCGCAGTTATAGGCCGCCGCGATGGCAAGCCCCGTAAAGTTGGTGCCCACGCCCGAAACATACTTGCTGCATGCGATGCCGTCGCCCAGCCAGCCGGCGTCCTTGTAAACCAGCAGCTGGCTCGAAATCCAGTCGGCGTAATATTCGGGATAGGCGATGCTCCACAACTGGGTCAGGTTCCAGAATCCGCCCCAGATGGCATCGGTATTATAGTGGTTATGCAGCGGATTGCCGGCAGGGTCGAGCGGAATCTGCCCGACGGTTCCGTCGTTGGCGGGATAGGCCCCGTTCACGTCGCTGGCCAGACCGCGTCCCAGCACGGCATGGAACAGCCCCGTATAGAACTTGACCCGGTCCTCCCGTTTGCCGCCCTCGACGCGGATGCGTCCGAGCGCCTCTTCCCATGCTTCGTTTGCGGCCAAGAGCGCCCCGTCGAAATCCAGATCGGCGGCTTCGGCCTGCAAGTTCAGCCGGGCGTTCTCCACCGAAGTATACGACAGACCGATCTTCACGCCGACGTCCCGACGCGCACGGGTATCGAAACGCAGATACAGTCCGGCGCCCACGCCCGTCCGGCTCCGCTCCCCGGCAAAGAGCTCTTCGCCGCAGAAAGCGCCCCACGACGCAGGTTCGGCATCCACGACGGCGCTGAAATACATCTTCACGACGGCGCCCTTCTGATAGATGTCCACATAGACGGGTTCGGTCACCACCCAGCCCTCGATACGGCCGTCCTCGGTAAAGGTCACCGAAGCGTCGCGCGCAGGACCGCTTTCGCCCATCTTCGTACCGATGTTGAAGATCAGGTTGGCCTCCTCCGAAGCGGGGAAGGTATAGCGGTGGAAACCGACGCGCTCGGTAGCCGTCAGTTCGGCTTTCACGCCGTAGTCCTTCAGCAGTACGGAGTAGTAGCCCGGCCGTGCCACCTCGTCTTTCTTGTCGAAGCGCGAACGGTAACCCGCCTCCGGATCGTCGAGGGGACCGGGAACGGTCTGCAGCGCGCCGACGGTCGGGGCGATCACCACGCCGCCCACCTGAAATTCGTGGAAACTGGCGAAACCTTCGATCGAAGTATGGCGGGCGTCATAGCCCACGGCCTGCCAGCCGCCGGGATTTCCGAGGTGGCCGTCGGTGGTCGGCGCCAGCTTCGCCATGCCGAACGGCACCGCCGCGGGCGTGAAGAAGAACCAGCGCGAATGGGCCGTTCCGATACGGGGATCGACATAGTCGGTCAGCGGTTCGGGCGACGTGCAGGAGGTCATGCAGGCCGCCGCCAAGGAAAGCAGGGATAAAAAAAGTTTATTCATAAGTAGTTCGGGTTATTCGGTTTCGACTTTGAGCATCAGGTACTCGAAGGGTTTCATCCAGAACGAGCGGTCGTCGAACGGTGCGAGAGGCTGCTCGCGGTAATCGCAGACACTCACCCGGCGGGCCTTCATCCGGCCCCAGACGAATGCGGAATGCACGCTCCGGTCGCCCATGTTCTGCAGACGCACGATATAGCCCGTCCCGTCCGCTGAAGGCGCAATGCTCGACACGGCGATCCGGTTGCGGCCTTCGAGCCGGAACAGCCGGCCGACAGGTTCGGCCCTGCCGCTTTCGACGGCGATCAGGGGCTGTTCGCGTTCGGCGCCGCGCTGTTTGAGTTTCAGATCGAACGGATCGCATATCTGCAACGAGTAGCGGAAGCTGGCCACGCCTCCCTGCGACGCCTTGTAATTGGTCCGCCACGTATTGTTCATCACCCACGAATAGACTACGGGAGAAATCTGCGCCGAGGGCCACCAGCCGTAACCGTGGCGGGGATTGAGGCGGTAATCTTCGCCCGAAGGAGTGCCCAGCTCAACGAACGGGGCGTCGAGGGTCGTCAGGCATACCGCGTGTTCCAGATCGCCGACAGCCATGCCGTTCTGCAGCGAATAGTAGTGCTTGTTGACGCCCGCGAGCTGTTCGCGCTCGGGGTGTATCTCGCTCATGGCGAGGTCCATCGTGATTTCGGGATGCGCGAAATTGAACGGGAAGACGAAACGCACGCTTTCGTGCTCCAGAATATCCTGCTTATCGACCGTATTGCGGATATCGACGCGGCCGAGTCCCTTGTAAACCGTCACGTCGCGCCAGAGGGCATTGCAGCCGGGAGCGTCGGAAACGATGCGCAGGGTCGCGGCGACGGGACCGTCGTCGAGCACTTCGACGCCCGTCACCCGGTCGATGCCCCGCGGATCGGCGGCAATGCGGCCCGAATAGACATAATCGTTGAGTCCTTCGCCCGCGGCATATTCGTAATCGGCGCCCGCAGCCTTCAGCGAACGGATCGTACCCTTCGCCGGATCGACCGCGACACGCACCAGTCCGTTGTCGAGCACATTGCCGTCGATCATCGAAGCCGGAGCCGCAGTCGTCGTCTTCGCCTTCGCGGAAGTTTTGACAGGAACGATCCGGTAAACGGACGACGAGAGCGCAGGCACCTCCTCGGCAAGGAAAATCCAAGTGCCGTCGTGCAGGCGCTGAACGGCGACCGGTTCTCCCGAAGGAGCGAGCAGCCGTTTGCCGGTCAGATCGGCCGCTACGGTCACGACGTCCGTGCGGGGCCAGAGATTCGTATTGAGTACCTGCACATATCCCTCCCCGGCCGTCATGCCGGCCATCGCTTCGTCGTAGAGGCGGCGCGACTGCACGTCGGCGCTGTCGGCATACATTTTCTTGCCGGCCCAGAGGTCTTTGGTAAACTGCGAATAGGGATCGGGACCGCTGGCCGACGCGCCCCACGTATGTTCGGAAAAGAGCACCACGTTTTTCCATGCCTCGGTAAATTCCCGGGCGGGATAGCCGCCCTCGGGCGAGAGCATGCTCCAGAGGATTTCGGTCCGGTTCAGACGGGCGGCGCTTTCGCGGTTCATCGCCGTCTCGCGGGCCGTCGAGGCGGCTCCATCCTCCCACGTGGGAGTCATGTCGCCCCCATAGGTGGGCAGATATTCGCCGTACTGCTCTTCGAACGCCGTGAAGAACTCTTTGGTCGTCGTGATGCGGAACTGCGGCGAATCGTAGCGCTCGTTCCATGCGCGGATCACGTCGGGCATCAGCTCGTCGGGAGGTCCGTTGTCGCCGTGGACCGTATAGCGCAGATAACAGGTATTATAAGGAAATTCGTCGGTCTCCAGTTCCTGCAGGTAGTTCCAGATCGGATCGAGTCCGCACACCGAAAGGCGTCCGGCCAGCCAGCCGTGAAACCACGAATAGCCGCGTCCGGCCTGCCACACGAGCACCTTGTCGGTCCCCGACTGCGACTGCCAGTAGAAGGGCCGGTCACCCCATTCGACGTGCAGGGCCGCAGCGCGGTCGTTGCCGATCTTCCCGTAAAAAGGCACGTAATTGGGACCCGGCGAGTAATACTTCACGCCGTTTTTGGACATGGCGGTAGCAAGCCCCCAAACCTGTCCGGGAACGTCGCTCATCATCGCCGTATTCACCTCCACGCCGATTTCACGGGCAAGACGGTGCGCGTCGTCGAACATGTGCATCAGCTCTTCCTGACGGCAGATGCCCGTCAGGATACTGCCCAGCGGAGCGTCGATGTTGATTACCCCGTCGCGTACGGCCTGAATCAGCCGGGCGGCCTTTTCGGTTCCGGCATACGCTTCGAGATACCCGGCGATAGACCATGTAGCCTCGGTATTCCAGCGGTAACGGGCGCCTTCGGGATAATCCTTCGTCCGCTCGGCGAGGTCCATCGCACGCTCCAGATTGCGCCACTGGAGTTTCATCACGTCCGTCTGACGGTGCGTATAGCCGATGTCCTGATGCGAATGGGAAAGGAAATTGACGGTCCATTTGCGGGCTGCCGGCACCTCGAAGCGCTTTTCGACGGTTCCCTGACGGCTCGTCAGACGCACGTCGAGTTTCGCCGTCTCCTCCATGTATCCCGCCGGGAAAAGGCCGTCGTAGCGTACGACGCCGACGCCCGAAGGTGCGATTTCGGCGCTCCACGTACGGCCGCCGCATTCGAACGCGAGGTCGGCCCCGGCATATATCGGGTTGTCGAAACGCAGGGTAAATTCGCGCGAAGGGCCTTCGGGCGTTTTCAGATAGCCCTGCGAAGCCGCGAGCGACAGGTCCGAAACGGAAGCCAGCGTACGCACGTCGGCGCGTTCCTTCGTGTAGAAACGGATTTCGGCAAGCCCGTAATAATCGGGATTCTGGTGCATGTCGGCCGCTTCGCGCATAACGACCGGATCGTTACGGTCGTAGTGGTTGCCCTCGCCGCCGGCAGCAGCCGTGAAACAGATATAACGGGCTTTCAGACCCGGTGTATTCAGGATAAAGTCAGCCGGTTCGGGATTGCGCCCCACCGACTCCGGAATGACATGATAATCGAGCTGTCCGTCGCGCAGCAACTGCCACGTTTCGCCGTCAGCCGAATACTCGATATATACTTTGTTTAAACCGCGGCGGGTATGCTCGTTCTGGTTATGATTCCATATGCGGATTTGATCAATTTGACGGGGGGAATTCAGATCACCCACCTGACAGAGGAACCACACGACTCCCTCGTGCGTCGAAGGAGCATAACGCACCTTTCCGGCCGAAGCCTGCGACACCCACATTCCGTGTCCCAGATTGTTGGCTTCGTGCAGGTCGCCCCGCATACCGGCACCATCGACCGCAGCTGCGGCAGACGAGCCCCTGAGCGTCGAGCTGGCCGACGCCGTAATTTGATCGGAGGATAACTGACGATAGATTTCGACACGCTGCGCATGTACGGCAACGGTCGTCGCCAGCATCAGGAGCCATAAAAGGAGTAACTTCTTCATTTCTACAAGTTAGTCGTTATACGTATCCGGCAGGCCGGACAGAACATACATCAGGTTGCTTTATATATGTCCATACATTACCACATCGCAAATGTAAAAATATTTTCCGTATTCTGTTTGTTTTAAATGTGGCTCTTATACACATCT
>JAJPZH010000106.1 GCA_021204515.1 Alistipes sp.
CTGCTGCGGCGCCCTTCGATCTTTCTGCTGGACGAGCCGACCAACCACCTCGACATCGAGTCGATCCAGTGGCTGGAGGATTACCTGAAGAATTACAACGGGGCGGTGCTGCTCATATCGCACGACCGCGCTTTTCTGGACAACGTGACCAACCGCACGGTCGAGCTGTCGCTGGGGAAGGTTACCGACTACAAGGTCTCCTATTCGAAATACGTCGTGCTGCGCGCCGAGCGCCGGGCGCAGCAGATGGCCGCTTACGAGAATCAGCAGCGGATGATCGAAAAGACCGAAGAGTTCATCGAGAAGTTCCGCTATAAACCCACCAAGTCGAATCAGGTGCAGTCGCGCATCAAGCAGCTGGAGCGGCTGGAGCGGCTCGAAATCGAGGAAGAGGATCTTTCGACGCTCAACATCAAATTCCCGCCTGCGCCCCGTTCGGGACAGATCGTGGCCGAGATCAACGAGGCCGGTATGTCGTTCGGGACGAAGCATGTCTTCAGCGGTGCGAATTTCATCATCGAAAAGGGCGACAAGATCGCGCTGGTGGGGCGCAACGGCGAGGGTAAGACCACGCTGGCGCGCATGCTGATTGGCCAGCTGACGCCGACCGAAGGATCGGTGCGGCTCGGTGCCAACGTCAATATCGGCTACTACGCCCAGAATCAGGACGACCTGATGGACGGTGAGTTTACGGTTTACGATACATTGGACCGCGTGGCGGTGGGGGATATCCGCACCCGCCTGCGCGATATTCTGGGGGCGTTCCTGTTCCGCGGCGAAGACATCGACAAGAAGGTCAAGGTCCTGTCGGGCGGCGAGCGGGCGCGTCTGGCGATGGCCCGCATGATGCTCGAACCGCGCAACCTGCTGATCCTCGACGAGCCGACGAACCATATGGACATGCGTTCGAAGGACATTCTGAAGAACGCCATCATGAAGTACGACGGCACGGTGGTCGTCGTTTCGCACGACCGTGAA
This sequence comes from Alistipes sp., assembly GCA_021204515.1. Taxonomy (GTDB): domain Bacteria; phylum Bacteroidota; class Bacteroidia; order Bacteroidales; family Rikenellaceae; genus Alistipes. The sequence goes on from JAJPZH010000106.1 coordinate 979, forward strand.
TTTCTGGACGGCATGGTGCAGAAGGTCTACGAGTTCCGCGACGGCGGGGTAAAGGAGTACCTCGGCGGCATCTATTACTTCCTCGAAAAACGCAAACTGGAATCCCTGCGGGAGATCGAACGCCGCGACGCTCCGGCAAAACCGGCGGCGAATTCCGTTGCAAAATCCGCTGCAAGCCCCGCAGCAAAATCTACAGCGAAACCCGCCGTGCAGTCCGCCGGGAATGCGGATGCCGCGGCGTCGGGAAAACTGACTTACGAGCAGCGCAAGGAGCAGGAAAAGCAGATCCGCAAACTGCGCCGGGCGGTCGAAGCGGTCGAGGCGGAGCTGGCTGGAATCGAGAAGCAGATCGCGGCGTACGATGCGAAATTCGCCGCCGCGACCGAATACAACGAAGCCGACTACAAGGCTTATAACGATCTGAAAGCCCGTTACGACCATCAGATGCACGAGTGGGAGAAGGCGTCGTACGAACTTGAAATAGTCGAAGAACAGGGATAGTCTGTTCGGCCGCATCTCCGGTGTTCGGGATAAGCGATTGAAAGACAGTAAATCATACGGATATGGACAATATCATTTTCGGGATACGTCCCGTGGCCGAAGCGATCGAGGCCGGAAAGCAGATCGAAAAACTCTACATCCGCAAGGGCGCCGAGGGGCAGTTGATGTCGGAGCTGAGGGACCTCTGTTTCCGGCATAAGGTGCGTGTGCAGGAGGTGCCGGTCGAGAAGCTCAACTGCCTGACGCGCGGCAACCATCAGGGCGTCGTGGCGCAGATCTCGGCGATCGAATATGTCGAACTGACCGATATTCTGGAGCGTGTGCCCGAAGACGAAACGCCGCTGGTGGTGATTTTCGACGGGGTGACCGACGTCCGCAACTTCGGAGCCATAGCCCGCTCGGCCGAGTGCGCCGGAGCGCACGGGCTGATTACCCCGCTGAAGAACTCTGCACCGGTGAACGCCGAGGCGATCCGTTCGTCGGCAGGAGCGCTGACGGCGATTCCCGTTTGCCGCGTGGGGTCGGTCCGCAATACGATCAAACTGCTGCAAACCGAGGGATTCCAGATCGTCGCCGCAACCGAGAAGAGCCGTAAACTGCTTTACGACGCCGATTTCCGCAAACCGACGGCACTGGTGATGGGCGCCGAGGATACGGGTATCTCGAAAGAGGTGCTGAAACTCTGCGACGAGCAGTTGGCGATTCCGCTGATCGGACATATCGAGTCGCTGAATGTCTCGGCGGCCGCCGCCGTGATGCTTTTCGAAGCGGTGCGCCAGCGAATCGCCGAATAGTTCGGCCGAAACATAAATCGACAGAAGACCATGAGAGCGAAACTGGAACGTTTCCTGCACTGGCTCCGCGAGGGGTTCCTGCAGATGCTGCGTCTGCATCCCGTCGAGAGTGCGCTTACCGTATACGCCTGTATCGGGTGTCTGCTGACCTATGAATTGGATTGGGATCACTCCCTTCCGAAACTGGCCCTTGCGGCGTTGTTTTTCGCCGTCGCGCTGGTCGTCGATAACCTTGCGGGCCGCGGTCCTTGGCGGCGCGTCTACTGGGTGAGCTGGGTGCCGATCGTTCCGCTGTCGCTCTGGGACGGTCTCGGGGCGTGGATCGCTTCGGAACCGGCTTTCCTGACCTTCGGCATACTGGTTCCGCTGGCGTTGCTGATGTGCCGCCGCGCCGTGCGCAACGAACGTTTCGTCTGCGACGTGCTCCTGTGGCTGCGGTCGGGCGTGCTGGCGGTGTTCTTCGCCAATGTCGCGCTCGGACTGTTCGGGGCGATTCTCTATTCCACGACTTATATCTTCGGGCTGGAGGGGGCGTGGATCGACCATGTGTGGACCTATGCGCTGATCATTTTCGAGACCTTCGCCGTGCCGGTACTCTTCCTGATGATGGCGGACCGCTGGCGGGAAGCCGGGTACGAGAGCAACCGCATTCTCGAAATCCTGCTCAACTACATCGTCGCTCCGGCGCTGCTGATCTATACGGCCATTCTCTATCTATACATGGCCAAAATCCTCGTTACGTGGTCGCTGCCCGAAGGGGGCGTCGCTTACCTCGTGTTCGGATTCACGCTTTTCGCGCTGGCCGTGAAGGCGCTGCAGTTTCTGCTGCGGAAGCGGCTCTACGACTGGTTTTTCGACCGGTTCAGCCTGATCTCGCTGCCGACGCAGGTGCTGTTCTGGGTCGGCGTGATCCGCCGTACGAGCGAATACGGGCTTACGGCGCCGCGTATCTATCTGCTTGTCTGCGGCGGGCTGATGACCCTTTGCGTACTGCTGTTTCTCTCCCGGCGCGCAGGCCGCTATATCTACGTCTGCATGACGGCTTTCGTAGCCTTCGCAGTGTTTGCTTACGTGCCGTCGCTCGAACCCGGACGGCTGGCTGTCCGTTCGCAGGTCGGGCGCGCCGTCCGCATTGCCGAATCCCTCGGGCGGATGGATGCCGCCGGACGTTTGATCCTGACGCCCGTGCCGCCGGCCGACAGCGTATACCGAAAGGAGTATCGCGGACTTTACGAATCGTTGCGTTTCATCGAGTGGCGCGATACCGCGGCTTTTGCCCGTTTCGGAACCAAACTCGACGACTTCACCGCGATTTTCCCGGAGCGGATGCGCGGGTATGTGGAGTGGGGCCGCTGTTATGATGGATTGCATTACGACAATATCGTCGAGCTGGAAGCGCCTGCCAATGTCCGGTTCGAGATAAATGCGGAATATCCGCATTATTATACGAATCTATGGGGGTGGAGCGACAACGGCTATAATTTCAGTAACGATACGCTCCGCCTGTTTCTCGGGGAGAAGAGTGCCGTGCACCTGATTTCCTGCCGGGAACTGCTGGACCGTCAACTGAAAAAGAGCGGATTCGATCCGGCCGAAGGCTGCGAGCCGTCGCGGGAGCAGTTGCTGCAACTGCTGGACTACAGGGATGACCGCTGCCGGATTCTGTTCGAGAATATCAAGTTGGAACGTACGGATTCGGTCGTTGCAATACAGGGTATGTCGATCAATGCCGTGTTGATGCGATGATTTCGACCGTGACGCATCCCCGGTTGGGCGAGGTGATTTTCTCGCAGACGCGCCGTGCCCGCCGCATCTCGATCAGCGTACGCGGGTCGGGGACCGTGCGGGTCTCTTTTCCGTACGGCGTTTCGGCCCGGAGAGCCATGCAGTTCCTCGATCTGAAGGCCGCATGGGTCGAGCAGGCCCGGGCGCATATGGCGGCGCGGATGCCTGCCGAGCCGCAGCTCCCGCCCGCCGAAGCCAAAGCCCGTGTCGAAGAGCTGCGCCGGGCCGCCAAGGCCGACCTCCCGGCGCGTATCGAGCGGCTGTCGCAGCTGACGAGGCTGAAATACGCCAAACTCACGATTCGGGCTTCGCGTACCAAGTGGGGAAGTTGTTCGGGGCGTAATACCATTTCGCTGAGCCTTTTTCTGATGACCCTGCCCGAACATCTGCGCGATTACGTGATCGTCCACGAACTCTGCCACACCGTTCATCACAATCATTCGCCGCGCTTCCATGCGCTCGTGGACCGCTTGGTCGGGGGCAATGAAAAAGCCCTTAACCGCGAGTTAAGGGCTTTCGCAATTCGTTGAACCTCGGCCTTTCTATTTCTGTCCGAGTATCTCCTTTTCACCCTTGTAGGTGAACGCCATGAATACGATCGAGAGGAAACAGGCCGCGATGAGCAGGATGAACGTCCAGTCCCAGCCTGCGGCTTCGGCTACGGAGCCGATCACGATATTGGCCAGAATGGCCGTGCCGAGGAAGTAACCGAAGAATCCGGTCAGTCCTGCGGCCGTTCCCGCCGCGTTTTTCGGGGCGAGGTCGAGCGCCTGCACGCCGATGAGCATTACCGGACCGTAGATGAAGAACCCGATGGCGATCAGCGACATGGTAACGATGAAATAATTCGCCGAGAACTGCCAGTAGAGGAAAATGAATACCGTGACGATCGCCATGAAGAGGATCGTGGGAACGGCGCGCCGTCCGTGGAACACCTTGTCGCTCAGCCAACCGCAGATCAGCGTGCCGGGAATGGCGGCGAATTCGTAGGCGAAATAGGCCCAGCCTGCCTGCTTGATGTCGTAACCCTGCGCGTCGCGGAGGTAGGTCGGGGCCCAGTCGAGGCATCCGTAGCGCACCATGTAGACGAAAGCGTTGGCGATGGCGATAAACCACAGCAGTTTGTTGTTCAGAACGTACTTGAAGAAGATTTCGCGTGTCGTGAGTACTTCTTCCTGCTTGGCGCTGTAATTTTTCGGGTAGTCGTTGCGCCATTTCTCCACCGAGGGGAGGCTGCACGACTGCGGCGTGTCGCGGATGAGCACGTAGGCAAGGATGGCGATGAAGATTGCGACGACCGCCGGGAAAAGGTAGGTGCCTATCAGGAAATAGAGTTCCGTGTGGCTGCCGCAGAACCATGAGCCGAACCAGATGGCGCCGTAGACGGCCATCGGGCCTACCAAAGCTCCGCCTACGTTGTGGGCACAGTTCCAGATCGACATCTTCGTACCGCGCTCCTTGATCGAGAACCAGTGGGTCATGACGCGGCCGCACGGAGGCCAGCCCATTCCGTTGAACCAGCCCACGAGGAAGTTCAGGACCGCCATGATGAAGATGGCCAGCCGCTTGTGCTCGGGGCCGAGCAGCGTAACCGGGACGATCATGAACATCATCGACAGGGCGGCCAGCACCAGTCCCAACGGCAGGAATACGCGCGCATTGCTGCGGTCGGAGACACTTCCCATCAGGAATTTGGACAGGGCGTAGGCCACGGCGTTCATCGCCAGCACGATGCTCAGTTCGCTCTGGTCGAAGCCGAGCAGGGCGAGTTCCGGGATCGCCATCGAGAAATTTTTCCGGACGATGTAGAATCCGGCGTACCCGATGAAGATGCCGAGGAACACCTGCAGACGCATGCGTTTGTATTTCGCATCGACCTTGTCGGCCTCCATTTCCGGTTTATAGGCAGGGGGTTGAAGAATTTTCCACATAATTGACATGGGGTTCGACGCAGAAACCCGATTGAATTGAAGGTTGGTATTGGTTCATTCATGGCGACGTGCGTCCCTGCGTCGGACCCGTGTCGGGGCGTTCGGCTACGCCCGGCCATTTTCCAAATCCTCCCGAATCCCTCCTCGTGCAGAGGAGAAATTCGGGATTCTTCGGGTTTGTTCCGTATAAAAGTTGTTCCGTGCGGTTGAAACTACGTTCGGTTTAAGCCTCGGCTTCTCCTGCAAAGATATAAGTTTTCGCCAATTCCGTGAAATCCTTTACCTGTTCGTCGATCCACGCCTGATCGCGTCCGAGTTCTTTGGCCATGAGCTGAGCCACCTTCGGAGCCGCGGCCATCGCTTCGCGGGCATCGACGAAGAGCAGGCGTACGCGGCGCGAAAGCACGTCCTCGACGGTCATGGCCATCTCTTCGCGCACGGCCCAGAGCACTTCGGCATAGGTGTAACCGTATTTCGGCGAGAGCTTTTCTCCCAATTCGGGCTGTTGTTCGATGAGCTTCAGGATTTTCGGCTCGTCGCTGCCGTACACGTACATATGGTCCGTCAGATCGGGATTCTTGCGGTAACCGTGGATGTGCAGTTTCTTGGTGACGCACTTGCGGGCCGGGAGTTTCGCGACTTCGATCGCCTTGTCCACCGTGTCTTCGGCCATCAGGCGGTACGAAGTCCATTTGCCGCCCGTGATCGTAACCAGACCGTTGTCCGATACGATGATCTTGTGGCTGCGCGAAATCTCCTTCGTGTTTTTGCCCTCCTTTTTGGGCGCCGCCAGCGGACGCTGGCCCGCGAAGACCGAAAGAATATCCTTGTAGGTCGGAGCCGGGTTCATGTAGAGTCCTGCCGTACCGAGAATGAAGTCGATCTCCTCCTTGAGCGGGCGCGGGTCTTCTTCGGCCTTGGGGCGCACGATGTCCGTGGTGCCGACGACGACTTTGTCGTGCCAAGGCACGGCGAACAGCACGCGGCCGTCCGAAGTCTTGGGAACCATGATGGCGTAGTCGCTTTGCAGGAATTTCATGTCGAGTACGATATGCACGCCCTGACTCGGCGTGACCATCCTGCGGTGCGTCGGGCTGTCCATGTGCATGATGTCGTCCACGAAGCAGCCTGCGGCGTTTACGACGCTGCGGGCTTTGAGCGTGTACTCCTCGCCGGTGAGATTGTCCACGAACTTCACGCCTGCGGCGCGGCCCGCCGCGTCATGAACGATACCCGTGACGGTCGCCTGATTGACGACCGTGCCACCGTTCTCGACGCAGGTCTGCGCGAGGTTCACGGCCATACGCGAGTCGTCGAACTGTCCGTCGTGGTACACCACGCCGCCTTTCAGACCTTTCTCGACCGAAGTCGGGATGTATTTCATTACCTTTTTCGCCGAAATGTATTTCGAACGCCCGTAGCCGAAACCGAACGAAAGCATGTCGTAGAAAGTCAGACCGCAGAAATAAAGAAAATTATCCCAATAGCTGTAATTCGAGATTACGAAAGCTTGGTCTTTCACCAGATGGGGAGCGTTCGCTTTCATGCGGCCGCGTTCGCGCAGCGCCTCGAGAACCAGCATGACGTCGCCCTTCTGCAAATAGCGTACGCCGCCGTGTACGAGCTTGGTACTGCGGCTCGAAGTGCATTTTGCGAAGTCTGTTTTTTCGAGCAGGACTACGCTCATGCCGCGCGTCGCCGCATCTACGGCTACGCCGAGACCCGTTGCGCCTCCGCCGACCACGACGATATCCCAAACTTTGTCTTTTTCGGATAGTTTTTTGATTTGTGCAAGTCTTTCCATAGTTAGTGAATTTCGTTTCGCAACAAAATTACATATGATTTTTTGTATTTCAAAATAAAATATGTTTTATTTCATAATATTTCGTTTCGATATACTTCCTTTGCGGAAGATGTGGTTATTTCTTGTGTCCGGTATCGGCGGATTTCGAATTATTTTTCTTATCTTGCATTACGAAACGATTAAACTTTACTCACATGAACAAATCCGGCGAAGAGACAATTTTGAGCCTTCCGGAACGTCATAACCGGATTCTTGCGCTGCTTCAGCAGAACGGCTCTATCTCCGTGGCCCAGCTGGCCGAACTGTTCAAGGTTTCGGAGGTCACTATACGCAAAGACCTCTCCTATCTCGAACAACAGAAAAAATTGTACCGAACTCACGGCAGTGCGATCCTGATCAGTCCCTATATCAGCGACCGCCATGTCAATGAGAAGGAAAAAAGAACGTCGCAGAGAAACGGGCCATCGGCGCCAAGGCCGCCAGCCTGATCGCTCAGGACGATTCGATCATCATTGCGTCGGGAACCACGATGGCGTTTCTGGCGCGTGAAATAAAGCCCGTAGGCCACCTGACCGTCATTACGGCGGCGGTGCCCGTAACTTTGATCCTCTCGCAGGATGCCAATATCGACGTGATTCAGCTCGGCGGCATCACGCGCAGCAGTTCGGTGTCGGTCGTGGGACCTTTCGCCGAGCAGATGCTCCGTCACTTCAATTGCAGCAAGCTGTTCGTGGGCGTGGACGGCATCGATCTGGAGTTCGGACTTACGACGACCAACATGCTCGAAGCGACGCTGAACGGCGCGATGATGAACGCCGCCCAGAAAGTTATCGTGCTGGCCGACAGTTCGAAGTTCGGCCGCCGCGGGTTCAGCAAGATCTGCGATCTGGAGGCCGTGGACCGCATCATTACCGACAGCGGTGTTCAGCCCCTTTATTTCGAACGGCTCTGTGAACGCGGAATCGGGGTGATCGTGGTCGATGCGTGACGTGTTTTGCCGAGTTTATTCCGTCCGATAGGGGACCTGCCCAAGACTAAGAGCGGCCGTGATTTCACGGCCGCTCTTAGTTTAGTATTGTAGCTGTTATTTCAGCAGCGCCTGCAGACGTTCGGGGTAGTCCGTGGTGATATAATCCACACCGAGGTCGATGAAGTAACGCATATCCTCTTCCGTGTCCACGGTCCAGACATTGACTTCGAGACCCTCTTTGTGCGCTTGTTCCACCCATTTGGGATTTTTGCGGAGCACGTTCATCGAGTAGTCGATACCCGTCAGACCGAGTTTCTTGACGCTGCGGGGCGCCAGATCGCCGTTGAGGTAGAAGATGCGTCCGTCGGGCAGCAGTTTCTTGAACGCGAGGCAGGCGTTGATCGAGAAGGCGATGATGTCCGTGCGGTCGAGCAGATCGTATTTGCGCAGGGCTTTGACGATCTTTTCGGCTGCGAGGTCTTCGCGCTTGAGGTCCGAAAGCGATTTCATTTCGAGGATCAGGCGCGTATCGGGCTTGCCGGCGACCAGACGCAGGTAGGCGTCGAACGTCGGAATGTTCTCGCCGTTGGGAAGGACGATCGAGGTGATCTCCTTGAGCGTCGATTTTTCCATGTCGATATCGGTGCCTTTGTAAACGCGGTCGTGATTGACGATCAGTTTGTCGTCGGCCGTGAGCCATACGTCGATTTCCGAGCCGAAAACGCCGACCGAATCGGCCTTCGTGAACGAGGCCAGTGAATTCTGGGCCGAATTGGGAGCGGTCCAATAGCCGCGGTGCGAGATCACTTTGGGCTGTGCGGCGGCCGCTGCGCTTCCCGTGAGGAGCATGGCCGCTGCGAGGATGAGTTTCTTCGTCATATCGTTTGAAATATTGGTTGAGTGCTTATAAAACGAAACTTTACAAAGTTAGGAAATATTTCCGGAATAACAAGCTGAAACCCTTGTAAAGCGTAATTTTTCGCAAAAATGCAACATGCGGGTTTCTTTTGTGCTATTTTGAAACGAAACTTAAAATGACGGATAAGTGGATTTTTCAGCCGGAAAATGCGGGAGATTCAGGATTTTTTCTTATCTTCATATGATGCAGAGACGATTTATTAACTTAAAAAACTTCAATAACCAATGAAAGAAAAAGTCAGTAAGAAGTTCGGAGAGCTTTACGGCTCCGGAGCTATCCTTTTCGCTTCGCCGGGTCGTATCAACCTGATCGGCGAGCACACGGACTACAACGGGGGCTTCGTTTTCCCCGGCGCCGTCGATAAGGGCATCGTCGCGGCCATCAAGCTCAACGGCACGGACAAGGTGCGCGCCTATGCGCTGGATCTCGGCGAAAGCGCTGAGTTCGGACTGAACGAGGCGGACAAACCCGCTCAGAGCTGGGCTTGCTACATTTTCGGTGTCTGCCGCGAGATTCAGAAGCGCGGCGGCAAGATCGGCGGTTTCGACACGGTATTCGCGGGCGACGTTCCGATGGGAGCCGGCATGTCTTCGTCGGCGTCGATCGAATCGACTTACGCTTTTGCGCTGAACGATCTCTACAGCTGCGGGATCGACAAATTCGAGCTGGCGAAGATCGGCCAGTCCACCGAACATAATTACTGCGGCGTGAACTGCGGCATCATGGACCAGTTCGCTTCGGTGTTCGGCAAAAAGGGCAACCTGATCCGTCTGGACTGCCGTTCGCTGGAATACGCTTATTTCCCGTTCGATCCGAAGGGCTATAAACTCGTCCTGCTCGACTCGCGCGTGAAGCACGAGCTGGTAGGCTCGCCCTACAACGATCGCCGCGCGTCGTGCGAGCGCGTCGCCAAGATGCTCGGGCAGGAGTTCCTGCGCGGAGCTACGATGGAGCAGCTCGATGCCATCAAGGATCAGATTTCCGAAGAGGATTACAAGCGCGCCCGCTATGTGATCGGCGAGGAAAAACGTGTGCTCGATGTTTGCGAGGCGCTCGAAAAGGGCGACTACGAAACCGTCGGCAAACGCATGTACGAGACCCACTGGGGTATGTCGAAGGACTACGAAGTATCGTGCGAGGAGCTGGACTTCTTGGCAGAGGTTGCCGAAGAGTGCGGCGTAACGGGTTCGCGTATCATGGGCGGCGGCTTCGGCGGCTGCACGATCAACCTTGTGAAAGACTCCCTTTACGACAACTTCATAGCTGCGGCCAAAGAGAAGTTTAACGCCAAGTACGGCCACGAACCCAAAGTCTATGAGGTGGTGATTTCCGACGGCTCGCGCCGGCTGGAATAATTCCGCCAAAGACCGAATGAAAGAGAGGCCCCATCCGAAGATGGGGCCTCTCTTTGTCTGCACCTGTTCGCTATTCGGGCAGCAGCTGTTGCGTGGTCAGCGGATGCTGGATGTAAATAGGGTTGGTCAGGGCGATCATGCTGCCGTCCCCGTCGCGGAGTTCGGCCCGGATCCAGAGCGAACGTTCGGGAACAGGAACGACGACGGTGCCCGGAGCGATCGAGGTATCGGAGAACCAACCCTGCTGGTCCGTCAGCCGCAGTCGGCCTGCTGTATTGCTCCGGAATTCGGCCTGCATGTCGCTGCTGCGGAGCAGGGTTTCGCCGATGTCGGCGTGCTGTCGGGGCGTCGCCGAATTGCAGACCCTCATGCCGATTTCGACCGAGACGTCACGGGCCATGTAACTGCGGCCTGCGGCGATCGCGTCGATGACGGCGTCGGCAGAAAGCGCTTCGGCGCGGACGACCGTGTGGGGCGAGGCGATGTTGTCGCCGCGGTGGAAGTCGGTGGAAGCGACGGCGAATTTGCGGTTGCCGGCTACAAGCAGGGCGTGCCATAATTCCACGGCCCGTTCGTTGGCGGGACTCCATGCGCTGTTCCAGACTTCGATGCCGTCCATCGGAGTTACGTCGTACAGGAAGTCGAGGTTGTAGGGATGGTTGGCGACCAGCAGCCGTCCGGCCTTGCGGGCTTTGGCCACGGCTTTGCGGTAGCGGAGCGTATCGTTGTGGTGAATCCGGAAGTCGATCCATGCGTGCGGATCGAGACCGATGATATTCCAATGGCCCTGACAATAGGTTACTTCCACGCCGTTGATCACGAGGAATTGCGGGTCCTGAATTTCGCCCCAGTGCAGCAGGGACGAGGTGGTGTTGTGGTCGGTCGAAACGATGCCGTCCAGTCCCGACGCTTTTCCGAGCGCGATGACTTCGGCCGGAGTCAGGCGGCCGTCCGAGTGGACCGTATGCACATGGGGTGCGATGCGGTACCAGCCGGGCTTGTCGTTCAGTTGCGTAGCCGCGTACGACGGCATAGGAAGTTTTTTCTCCCGCGGACCTTCCGTAAGGGTGATCTTCAGCGTCCAGTCGGTGGTGCGGCCTGCTGTCGTGGGCATCTGGATAATGGTCCACCGGCCCGGATTGATCCGCCCGGCGAGATAGCCGGGCGTGGCTTCCGTTTCGCCGATTTCGAAATTGCGGCGCGCGCCGCCCGACCAGCCGCGGAATCCCGGGCCTTCGAATCCGGCTCCCCGCTCGTCGAAGATGCCGAGGTCCAGATTGCCCGGACGTTCTTCGCCCGAGCTGAGATGTTGGGTGACGCTGATCTTTACGATGCCTTCGGGAACGTTGAACGAGGTGTAGACAGGGACGTAGAACTGTTCGGGAGTCGCCCTGCCTGAGAAGGTGAGTTCGTGGGTTTCGGGTGCTTTGCCTGCGGCGAATACGGCCGGGTGCAACGACAGTAATCCCGATATTGTCAGCAGGAGCGCTGAAATCCGGATGCGGGTGTTTATCATGGGTGGAGTGATTTATGGGGCGAATTGCAGCTCGATTGTTTTATTCGAGGATTTTTTGCAGCAGGATTTCGTCGCTGTAGCCGCCCGGCCGCCACTGCCAGTCGCGTTTGACGCCGACTTCGGCGAACCCGGCTTTGGCGAAAAGCGTCCGGCTGGCCTCGTTGTCGGAACCCACGTTGCACCAAAGCTGGTGCAGGTTCAATACGTCGCGGGCGTAACGGCATGCTGTCTCCACGGCGTCCGACGCATAGCCTTTGCCGCGCAGCGCGTCGTCGTGGATCAGGATTCCGATGCCTGCCCGGCGGTTGATCGGGTCCAGTTCGAAAAAGTCGAGCGCCCCGACGGGCATGCCGTCGAGGGTTTCGATGACGAGCCGTTGCTGGCGGGTCTGAAAGATGTCGAACTGCTGTTCCTGAATGAACCGTCCCAGCGTGTGGCGCGAGAAGGGGGCCAGCGTGCCGCTGACGCTCCATACCGCCGTGTCGTTCTCCCAAGCGTACATCAGGCCGATGTCGCCCGGTTCCAAGGCCCTCAGCCGCGTCGTCCGGCCTTCGAGGTTCATCAGATGCCGATGATCTTGTTGCGGATAAGCATCGCTACGCCCCAAGCGTTGGCATTCTCGGTCATCTTCGATACGCGGAATTTGGTATCCTTGTAGACAAGATTGAGCGAGTATTTGTTGGTCGCCGATTTGAGGGGCAGCATGATATAGTCGCCGGCTGCGGCCATGTTGCCGCCGACGATGACCGTTTCGGGATTGAACGTGTTGATGAGGAAGGCGACGGCCTTGCCGACCTTTTCGCCCGCCTCCTCGATCAGTTCGATCGAGAGGTTGTCGTCGTTCTTCGCCGCAGCGATGATGTCGTCGATATGGATGCTCTTCTGTTTGTCGTACTTCTCCTTGAGGATCGTGTTTACGCCCTTTTCAATCAGATGGCTCATCTTGTCCTCAATGGCGATACCCGAAACCTCGGTTTCGAGGCAGCCTTTTTTACCGCACGAGCAGATGATTTCGTTGTCGAAGAACGGAATATGGCCGAACTCGCCTGCGAAACCGCTTTTACCGTAGTACAGCTGGCCGTCTACGACGATGCCGATGGCCACGCCGCGGCCCATGTGGAGATAGAGTACGTTGCTTTCGTCCTTCGACTTGCCGCAGGTGTACTCCGCGTAGCAGCGGGCGCGGGTGTCGTTTTCGAGCAGGACGCGGATGCCCACGCGCTCTTCGAGCATGTCGCGCAGCGACTGTTCGCTGGTGGTGAAATATTTGTAACTGCGGCCCGTATCGGGATTCACACGGCCCGTCATGCAGACGCCGAGTCCCAGAATCTTACCGCGGTCGATGCCGCAGGTGGCGATGAAATTCTCGATGTTGGTGCAGATACGCTCGATGCACTGCGGACGGTCCAGCAGTTCGAACGTGTAGTCGTACTCCTCCTTGATGATGTTGTTCTGCAGATCGGTGATCAGGAACGTCATGTTGTCGCGTCCGACGTTCACGCCTGCGAAATAGATAGCCGAGTTGGCGAGTCCGAAGATGTTGGGACGGCGTCCGCCCGGGGTCTCGACTTTGCCCAAGTCCGTGACGATGTTCTCATCGACCAGCTCCTGCACGAGCTTCGTAATTGTCGGCACGCTGATATGCAGCTCTTTGGTCAGCTCCGAAAGCGTGCATTCGTCGCCATTCACCGCCATATGAGCGATGATGTTACGCTTGATGATACTGTTCTTGTGTGAAATACCCTTCAGGGTATCGTCCTCGTGTTTGTTGAAAAATTCGGTGAGTGATGTCATCCGTACTGTCTCATTTTTAACTAAACCTCTGCAAATATAATAAGTATATTTAAAAAACGCAATATGTTTTTAATAAAATTTAATAAATTTTTTTTCAAAAGTTTTTATGCAAAAAGGAACGGTCTGACTGTCAGACCGTTCCTTTTGTTGCGGTGCCCTTTTATTTTATAGCGTCGATTTCGATTCAACGACTGCTTCGGGGTTTACTTTCTTGATAAGGCCCTGTAGTACAGTGCCGGGGCCGAGTTCGGTGAATTCCGTTACGCCGTCGGCGATCATGTTTTTCACGATGTAGGTCCAGCGCACCGGAGCCGTCAGCTGCGCGATCAGGTTCGCCTTGATCTGTACGGGATCGGTGTAAGGTTTTGCATCCACGTTTTGGTAGACCGGGCAGACGGGCGTTTGGAACGGCGCTTCATTGATCGCCTTTTCCAATTCCTGCTTGGCGGGTTCCATCAGCGGCGAGTGGAACGCTCCGCCTACGGGCAGGCGCAGTGCGCGGCGGGCGCCTGCGGCTTTGGCTTTTTCACAGGCGGCTTCAACAGCCTCTACGGCGCCCGAGATGACGAGCTGTCCGGGGCAGTTGTAGTTGGCGGCCACTACCACGCCGTCGATCGACGCGCAGATATCCTCGACGGTCTTGTCGTCCAGACCGAGGATGGCGGCCATCGTGCCGGGCTGTGCCTCGCAGGCGGCCTGCATAGCCAGCGCACGCTTCGATACGAGTTTCAGGCCGTCTTCGAACGAAAGCGCTCCGGCGACGACCAGCGCCGAGAATTCGCCCAGCGAGTGTCCTGCGGCCGCATCGGGTTTTACGCCCAGCGCCTTGGCCATGATTACCGAGTGGAGGAATACGGCAGGCTGCGTTACTTTCGTCTGCTTCAACTCCTCGTCCGTACCTGCGAACATGATGTCGGTGATGTGGAAACCGAGAATTTCGTTGGCTTTCTCGAAAAGTTCCTTCGCTTCGGGAACGTTGTCGTAAAGGTCTTTACCCATACCGACAGCCTGGGCGCCCTGACCCGGGAATACGTATGCGTGTTTCATAATCTTTGCTCAGTTTTTTTGTTAGCGATGGCAAAGATACGAATTTATTTCCTAACTTTGCACCGCAATGGTTCACAAAGGGCCGGGCGAGGCCCTGTGTGATTAAATGGGAATGCCGTGTAAACCGGCAGCAGTTCCCGCTGCTGTAAGTTCCGTCGATTGCCGCACACTCTTTAGCCACTGGCTCCGGCCGGGAAGGCGTAGCGGCAGGAACGAGCCAGAAGACCTGCCTTGCGTCTCCCGGTGGGAGAATTCTCGATTTTCGGACAGGCTCTGCGGCGAACGGAGCGCTTCGGACGGTGGCACTGGGTGCCGGACGTTTGTTGTGGAAGGCGGCATATATAATTAGGTATGCGCCGGGCTGTGTAAAATGGGGATTCGATTCCGGGAGTTCGGGACCGGATTTTTTTATTTTACATAGATAACTTAAACAAACGAAAGATGAAAAAACTTTTATTTATCGCTTTTGCGGCGTTTGCATTCGCTGCCTGCTCGGATGACGACACGACGCCGACCCCCCCCCAGGTTGAACCTATAACGTTTAGTGATGCCGGACTTGGGGCGGCCGG
>JAJPZH010000100.1 GCA_021204515.1 Alistipes sp.
GAATGGTGCTGGAGAATGGTGCTGGAGAATGGTGCCGGAGAATGGTGCCGGGGAGAACTGCCGGAGGGGGCGGGGGCCGCATGGTGCAAGCGTCTGCGTTGCGGGACATAAAAAAGGGCGGGAATATGCTTCCCGCCCTTCTCCGGATTGTTCCGGCATTATTGTTAGTCTTCGAACTTCGCGGAGAGGAACTCGCGGTTCAGCCGCGCGATGTGCGCGATCGAGATCGACTTGGGGCACTCGGCTTGGCAGGCGCCTGTGTTGGTGCAGTTGCCGAAGCCCAGCTCGTCCATTTTGGCGACCATCGCCTTGGCGCGGCGCGCACCCTCCACACGGCCCTGCGGCAGTTTGGCGAGCGACGATACGCGGGCGGCGACGAAGAGCATCGCCGAACCGTTCTTGCAGGTTGCCGCGCAGGCGCCGCAGCCGATGCAGGCCGCAGCGTCCATCGACTCTTCGGCGTCGGCCTGCGCGATCGGAATCGCATTGGCGTCGGGCACCGAGTTGGTGCGTACCGAGATGAAGCCGCCGGCCTGAAGAATCTGGTCGTAAGCCGAGCGGTTCACGACGAGGTCCTTGATGACGGGGAACGCCGCCGAGCGCCACGGCTCGATGGTGATCGTTGCGCCGTCCTTGAACTTGCGCATGTAAATTTGGCAGGTGGTAGCCGCCTGACCGGGACCGTGGGCGTGTCCGTCGATGTGCAGCGAGCACATGCCGCAGATACCCTCGCGGCAGTCGTGGTCGAACGCTACGGGTTCCTTGCCCTCGTGGATCAGGTTGTTGTTCAAGATGTCGAGCATCTCAAGAAACGAGGTGTCCGCCGAGATATTCTCGACTTTGTACGTCTCGAAGCCGCCCTTGGTCTTAGCGTCCTTTTGACGCCATATCTTTAATGTAAAATTCATAATTTCAAATTGTTATTAAAGTTCAACGTCAAAAGCTTAGTCTTTGTAGTTGCGCTGAGCGGGGTGTACGAATTCGAAGTTCAGCGGCTCTTTCGTCAGTTCGGGAGCGGCATCCTCACCCTTGTATTCCCAAACGGCGGCGTATACGAAGTTTTCGTCGTCGCGCTTGGCTTCGCCCTCTTCGGTCTGGTGCTCTACGCGGAAGTGACCGCCGCACGACTCCTCGCGGTTGAGTGCGTCGCGCGCCATCAGCTCGCCCAGTTCGAGGAAGTCGGCCAGACGCAGCGCCTTTTCGAGTTCGACGTTGAAATCCTTCTCCTGACCTACGACCTTCACGTCTTTCCAGAACTCCTTGCGCAGCGCCTGAATCTCGCTGATCGCCTTTTCGAGCGACTCCTTCGAGCGGGCCATGCCGACGTTCTCCCACATGATGTGGCCGAGTTTCTTGTGAATGTCGTCCACCGACTGCTTGCCGCCGATCGACAGCAGTTTGGCGATCTTTTCCCTGACGCCCTTTTCGGCTTCGTCGAAAGCCTTGGTGTCGGTCTTCACCTTCGGAGCCTGAATCTTGTGCGCGAGGTAGTCGCCGATGGTGTAGGGCAGTACGAAGTAGCCGTCGGCCAGACCCTGCATCAGGGCCGAAGCGCCGAGACGGTTGGCTCCGTGGTCCGAGAAGTTGGCCTCGCCGATGGCGTACAGGCCGGGGATGGTGGTCATCAGGTTGTAATCGACCCAGATGCCGCCCATGGTGTAGTGCACGGCGGGGAAGATCTGCATCGGCTGCTCGTAGGGGCTTACGTCGGTGATCTCCTCGTACATGTCGAACAGGTTGCCGTAACGTTTCTTGATGATCTCCTTGCCCAGACGCTCGATGGCCGTCTTGAAGTCGAGGAATACGGCCAGTCCGGTCTCGTTCACGCCGAAGCCTGCGTCGCAGCGCTCCTTGGCGGCGCGCGAAGCCACGTCGCGCGGCACGAGGTTACCGAAGGCCGGGTAGCGGCGCTCCAGATAGTAGTCGCGGTCCTCTTCGGCGATGTCCGACGGCTTCTTGGCGCCCGAACGGATGGCCTTTACGTCTTCGAGTTTCTTGGGAACCCAGATACGGCCGTCGTTGCGCAGCGACTCCGACATCAGCGTCAGTTTCGACTGCTGGTCGCCGTGAACCGGGATGCAGGTGGGGTGGATCTGCGTGAAGCAGGGGTTGGCGAAACCTGCGCCCTTGCGGTAGCACTGGAACGCGGCCGAGCCGTTCGATGCCATGGCGTTGGTCGAGAGGAAGAATACGTTGCCGTATCCGCCCGTTGCGATCACGACGGCGTGTGCGCCGTGGCGCTCGATCTCACCGGTGACGAGGTTGCGGGCGATGATACCCTTGGCTTCGCCGTCCTCCACGACGATGTCGAGCATCTCGTGACGGGGATAGCTCTTTACCGTGCCGGCTGCGATCTCCTTGTTGAGCACCGAGTAGGCGCCCAGCAGGAGCTGCTGGCCCGTCTGGCCGCGGGCATAGAACGTACGCGAAACCTGCGCGCCGCCGAACGAACGGTTGGCCAGCAGGCCGCCGTATTCGCGGGCGAAAGGTACGCCCTGTCCCACGCACTGGTCGATGATCAGGTTGGCGACTTCGGCCATACGGTAGACGTTGGCTTCGCGGGCGCGGTAGTCGCCGCCCTTGATCGTGTCGTAGAACAGACGGTATACCGAGTCGTTGTCGTTTTGGTAGTTCTTCGCAGCGTTGATACCGCCCTGTGCGGCGATCGAGTGCGCGCGGCGGGGCGAATCCTGAATGCAGAATACCTTTACGTTATATCCCAGTTCGCCGAGCGAAGCGGCTGCGGATGCACCGCCCAGACCAGTTCCGACGATGATGATGTCGAGCTTGCGCTTGTTTGCGGGGCTTACGACCTTGATAGCTGCCTTATGGTTGCTCCACTTTTCTGCGAGAGCGCCGGCAGGAATTTTAGCATCTAATTTGAAAGCCATATCTGTTGTGTGTTTATTGTTCTGGATAATCGGTTAGCAGGCGCCTGCGCAGCAGGGGCAGACACTCTTGATGAAGTAAATCACCACAACGGCGGCGAAGCCGAGGAAGATGACCGTCGCCACGATGTTGGCGATGCACTTCAGATGGGGATACCACGTGTCGTTGGCCCATCCTACGGTCTGGAACATCGACCATACGCCGTGCGTGAGGTGGAACCAGAGAGCGAAGAACCACACGAGGTAAATCACTACGTAATACCACTGCGAGAAGGTGTAGGCGATCAGCGAAGCGCCGTCTGCCGGGTGGAGTCCGAGCGAGTTCTCGTGGCCGCCCATGATCTCCACGAGCTGCATTTTAGCCCAGAAGTTGAAGAGGTGGAGCGCCAGACCGCCCAAAATGATGAAGCCCAGTACGAGCATGTTTTTCGATGCCCACGACACGCCCGGCTCGACTACCGTCACGGCATAGCGCTCACTGCCGCGCGCCTTACGGTTTTCCAAGGTCAGGATGACTGCGTACAGGAAGTGCACGACGACGCCTGCCGCCAGCACTGCGGTACCGGCCAGAGTATACCAGTTGGCTCCAAGGAACGCGCAGATCATGTTGTAAGCCTCGGGCGAGATGATCGCCACAATGTTCATGGACATATGGAAGAGAATAAAGAGTACGAGGAAGCACCCCGTTACGCTCATTACTAACTTCTTGCCCAGCGAGGAATTAGATAAAAAACAGCTCATAATGATTTAAATTTGTTTATATTTGTTAAAGTTTTGTGTTCCCGGACGCAAAGATAGCCATTGTTTGCAGAATAACAATAAAAACGGGCGGGAATTTTATGCCGGAACGGTGGGATTTTATGACCAAAAAAGAACTGCGCGCAGCGATGAAAAAACGGAACCTTTCGCTCTGCGCCGAAGAGCGTTCCGCAGCGTCGGAGCGTATCTTCGGCCGGGTAGAGAGTCTGCCCGGATTTTCGCAGGCCCGCTGTGCGGCGTTTTTCTGTGCGCTGCCCGACGAACCGCAGACCGGTGCGGCGCTGGCGCGTTGGAGCGCCGCGAAGCGTATCGTCGTGCCCCGGGTCGAGGGAGACGTGATGCGGTTTTACGATTATGTGCCCGAAGAACTCGGCCGGGGTGCGTTCGGAATTGCCGAACCGTCGGCTGCGGAGCGGCCGTGCGATCCGGCGGACATCGACTTCATCGTCGTTCCGGGAGTGGCTTTTACCGCCGCGGGAGCGCGTATGGGCCGCGGTAGGGGCTATTACGACAAATACCTGTCGCAGTCCGGTTTCCGGGGCGTGAAGGCCGGAGTCTGTTATGCGCATCAGCTGGTTGGGGAACTGCCCGTCGAACCGCACGACGTCTTTATGGATTACGTTGTCACCAACGATTGAAGATATGGATGTGAAAGAATTTATCGCCGCATACAGGGAGGCTTTCGGCGAACGGCCCGAACTGCCCCTGTTGTTCCGTTATACGGACAGTCCGGTACGTCCGGTCGAAAAGGTCGGAGGCTGCTTCTTCAGGGCGCTGGCCGAAGCGCGCCGGGGAATTCCCGTGAGCCTGAACGCCGGAAATATCGGCTGCGGGGGCGGGAAGTTCTACACGGGATTCAGTCCGATGCCCGAATTCGTTCCGCAGTTCGTGTCGCTCAAGGAACGCTATAAGCGGACGCCCGAAATGGTGCTGGAATTTATCGCCGCTCTCGATCTGCGTCCTGCGCCGAAGGCGTGGCTCGAATTCGTGCGGGCGGATGTTGCGGAGACGTTCGACGGGGCGGAGGGGGTGCTCTTTTTTGCGGCGCCCGATGCGCTGGCCGGACTGGTGACGTGGGCGACCTTTGACAACAATGCGGCCGACGCCGTGGCGTCGCCTTTCGGATCGGGATGCAGTTCGGTCGTGGCGCAGGCCGTGCAGGAGAACCGTAACGGCGGCCGGAGGTGTTTTCTGGGGCTTTTCGACCCATCGGTACGGCCGTGGGTGGAGCCGGATGTTTTGAGTTTCGTCGTTCCGATGTCGCGTTTTCGGGAGATGTGCGGCACGATGCGTGCAAGCTGTCTGTTCGATACGCATGCGTGGAGCAAAGTTCGGGAACGTATTAATAACGATAATTGATTTATGGAAAAGAAAAGAGCGGCGCTGGTGCTGGCCGGCGGCGGTGCGCGTGGCGTGGCCCATATCGGGGCTATCGAGGAGTTGGAGAGTCAGGGATTCGAAGTGCATGCCGTGGCAGGTACTTCGATGGGTGCGCTGGTCGGGGGCATGTACGCCTCGGGACACCTCGAAGCCTTTAAGGAGTGGATGTATACGCTTGATAAATACAAGGTTTTCAGTCTGGTCGATTTTGCGCTGAGCACCGAAGGTCTCGTGAAGGGAAACCGCGTGATCGGCGCCATGAAGGCGCTGGTACCGGACGTGAAGATTGAAGAGATGCCGCTGCCTTTCGTAGCTGTGGCGGCCGATCTGCTGACCGGGCGCGAGGTCGTGCTCGAACGGGGCGGGCTGTACGACGCCATCCGTGCTTCGATTTCGATCCCTTCGGTTTTCCGGCCCGTCCGCAAGGGCAATATGGTGCTGGTAGACGGCGGTACGGTCAATCCGCTCCCGCTGAACCGCGTTCGCCGCGAGCCGGACGACGTGCTGATCGCCGTGGACGTGAGCGCGCCGTTTTCGGAAGAGATGGCTGCGCGGGTAAGATCGTCGCTGAACTATTATAAGGTGATTACCGCATCGTCGGAGATCATGCAGCAGCATATCGCGCGCCTGATGTGCAAAATCTACAAACCCGACCTGCTGATCGAGATGCCGGCGGACCGTTTCGGAATCTTCGAATTCTACCGTGCGCGGGAGATCGTCGAAGCCGGCCGCATGGCGGCACGCGCCGCGCTCGAACAGCATATGGTCGTCGCCGGATAGGGGATGCCCTCTGCCGGAATACCGGAAGAACCGGGCCGTTGTGGCATGATCTTTGTTCGGAAAAAGAAAAGATTGCGACGGCCCGAATTTTGAAGAATTCAAAAGTAGTGACGCAACTTCACACAGATTTGAGGGGCCGCCGCAATGTTTTTATGACGCGAATACTTCCGGGGACGGACGCATTTTTGTCCTCAGGAGATGCATTTTATAATTCTCTGCACCACAAAGGTAAATAAAGTTTCTGAAAAAGCAACGCCATTGCCCGAAAGTGGTATTCGTGCGTCCAAAATATGGAAACGGGCGGACTGTTTGACTGTTTGGCTTTTTGTTTTTTCGTATACGGACAGGCTTTCCGGCGTGTTTTGCCGGTTTTTCCGCGGCTGTAAATAAAAACGTCCCGACCTTGGAGCCGGGACGTTTTCGTATCATGTGTTTTGCATGGGGCTAACGTCTGTCTTTGCAGCAGACGTAGGCCGGAATGCGATGGCTGCGTTTGCCGATCGGAACGCCGATGCCGAGCGTGACGTTCATGATGCTCTGCTTGACGGGGACGAACTGCGGCGTGTGTTTGGTCACCAGTACGTCCGTGCCGATAAAGAAGTTGATCCAGCTGGGGCAGAGGTTGAGTCCCAGTCCGACGGCGCCTCCGCGGTTGTCGATCACCGAATAGCTTCCCGAAAGCGTGAACCAGCGGATCGGGTGGAAATTGACCGAACCGGTGATGTTGTGGAAGGTCTTGTACTCCCAGAACCGGGCCGAATACAACAGGCCGATGCCGATTTTGTGACGCCAAACCTCGTATTCGAGTCCGGCGTTGATCGTGGCCCGCAGCATACGTGACACACTTTTCGGTTCGCCTTTGTGGAATTCCAGTACGTCGATGTCGAAGTCGGGCGATTCGGTGCCGTCTTCGGTCACATTGACGCCCGTGAACGAAAGCTCTTTCGACGAAAAGCCCGTGACGTTCTTTTTCTTGCTCCAACTGATGAAGCCCAAGTCGTTTACGGCCAGCGACGCCTGCAGGTTGGGCAGGATGTCGTACGTGGCGCCCAGATCGACGGCAAAACCGTAACCTGCGGGCGACGTGGGCTTGAAGTTGATGTCGTCCAGTTTGTAAACCTCCTCACCGGCGTCGTTGCGCTCGGTCGTGACGTCGAGACCGGCGGCGGTGATGTCGAGTCCGCCTGCGGCGTTGATCAGCCACTCTTCTTCTCCGTGCGTTACGTTGAACTGGGAGAAGTACATGCGTGCACGGGCGGCTCCGATGAGGAATTTACCGCGGATGCCGACGTAAAGCCGGTCGTCGAGCAGCGGAAACGAGTAGCTGAAGGCCGCTTCGAGGTAGCTGTCGGTCGTGAATCCGATGTTGTGGATGTCGCTGCCCGAACCTTCCTTGAGGAAAGCGAAGAGCGAGTAGGGCAGCGTTGCATCGGTGGTCGCGCGGACGTTGAGGTCGAACGACCAGAAATCCTTGTGGTTGCGTGTGAATGCGCCGAATCCGATGAGGTTCACGCGGGTATCGAGACCCAGCAGGTTGTCGGTTTTGAGTCCCGAAAGGGCCTGCTTGGTCGAAATGGCTCCGTCGAGCAGCGTGACGAGTTTTCCGTTGTGGGGATAGAGTATCTTGTCTAAGGCCAGATTGCCGCTGGCATTGATGTCGATACCGCCCAGACCGGGGATATTGACATAGCCGCGCAGCGGCGCGAATGCCGGGTTGAACTGACTGCGGAAGGTCGTTCCTTCCATGAAGTAAGCCGTGGGGTTCTGAGCCGCAGCGCCGAATGCCAGCAGCAGCGTTGCGAGAAAAGCGTATATTTTTTCATGTACGTTGCCGGGTTAGAGGTTGAGTTTCAGTCCGCCGCGCTTGACAAGACGCAGGTTGATGACGATTTTCTGATCGGTTGTAAATCCGGAACCGGGGAAATATTTCTCCAGCGTGACGGGAAGGATGATCTCCGCTCCGTCGATGATCTGGCGCAGGTCGCTCTCGTAAAGCCGGGTTTCGGCGATCTTGGCGGGCACGTTGGGTTCGACGTGTACGTCGAATTCCACCTCCGTCGGAGAGAAGCGGGGGCTGAACTGCAGGCTGACGGGCAGGGCGCTGGTAATTTGGCCGTAGATGTCCAGCGTATTTTGGGGATCGGCCGTACCTTTCGGGTCGAGGTTGTCGGCCAGCATGTCCACGATGTCGCTGCCGATGTCGATCTTGCCGATGTCGTAAGTTACGTCTTCGACTTTCAGATCCGTCAGGTAACTGCCGGCCAGATTCCTAACTTCGCCGGCCAGCTCGTCCTGCAGTTCCGTGGTGCTGCGGAACGCCGTAATAAAGACCTGCTTGAAATCTTTCGGGTCCGTGTTGGGCGGGAGCATGGGCAGGAACGTGCCGAGATACTTGTCATAGAGCAGGTCCGCCACGGCGTTGATCTTGACATCGTCGGTCTGCATCTGCCCGATCAGCGCGTCGAGCAGGTCTTTGGTATAGGACGGGGTGTCCTGAATCTTTTGAAGATCCACGGATTTCTCGCCTCCGGGCAGCGGTGACGGCAGCCAGATGTCGGCTTCGTCGAAGAGGGCCTTGATGTCGGTGTCGCCCTTGCTCAGCTCGCTCATGCCGACGGTAACCGTAGCCAGCGGCAACCGGAATTCGTCGCCGATGACGACGCCGTCCGTGTCGATTTCCGACAGGTCGTAGTCTTTGTCGATACACGAAGTTGCGAGCATACCGAACAGAAACAGTGATAAAAATAATCTCATAGGTTTGAGGGTGTTTGCATTGAGTTGCAAATATATGCTGTTCCGACGAATAAACCAAAAAATCGGACAAATTCGTTAGCTGCCCGGACGAATCCGGCCGTAATATCCTCCCTGAAAAGCCTCTCGGAGCGCGGCTGCGGGTTTTACGAAATATTTGCTACATTTGCGTTGCGATTATTGTCATGGCCGAGATCGGAAAAAACAACCTGAAGGAGCAGGTGGCGATGCTGCCGCTGTCGCCGGGCGTCTACCAGTTCGTAGACCGCTCGGGGACGATTATATATGTAGGTAAGGCCAAGAGCCTGCGCAAACGGGTTTCGTCTTATTTCGTGCAGAGCAAGGAGCACAGCGCCAAAGTGCGTGTGCTGGTGCGGCAGATCGTCGAGATCCGCCATATCGTCGTCAACAGCGAGACCGACGCGCTGCTGCTCGAAAATTCGCTGATAAAAACCCTTCAGCCGCGTTACAACATTCTGCTCAAAGATGACAAGACCTATCCGTGGATCGTGGTGCGGCGCGAGCATTTTCCGCGCGTGCAGTCCACCCGTCAGCTGACGCGCGACGGCTCGCAGTATTTCGGTCCCTACAGCTCGGTGATGATGCAGCACAGCGTGCTCGAATTCGTGCGCGAAGTGGTGCCGCTGCGGACGTGCAAGCTCAATCTGGCGCCCGAGCAGATCGCCAAGGGCAAGTACTCGGTCTGCCTGCAGTATCATCTGGGCAACTGCAAGGCTCCCTGTATCGGAGAGCAGAGCGAGGAGGAGTACGGGAAGCTGGTCGATATGGTCGTCGCGGTGCTCAAGGGCGACCTGCGTCCCGTACGGAGCTATCTGGAAGGTGAGATGGCGCATGCCGCCGCCGGGCTGAAATTCGAGCTGGCCCAGCGCTACAAACAGCGTCTGGACGCGCTGGACAACTATTCGAGCAGGTCGGTGATCGTGAGCGCGAAGATCGTCGATGTGGACGTTTTTTCGCTCCTGCCGGACGACGATGTGGCCTATTGCAACTTCGTGCGTATCCGTCACGGCTTGATCGTGGGTGTCTATACGGTGAAACTCTCGACGGGTGTCGGCGGCGATGAGCGCGATATGCTGACGCTTGCTATCCAGCATATTGTGGAGAATATCGCGGAAACTTTGGCCAAAGAGGTCGTCGTGCCGTTCCTGCCCTCGACGACGCTGCTGTTCGACGGCGTGACCTTCACGGTGCCGAAGCGCGGCGAGAAGCTCGAATTGCTGGAATTCTCACAGAAAAGCGCACGCATCTACCGCGCCGAGCAGCTCAAAAATCTCGAAATCAAGAATCCCGAACGCTATACCGAACGGCTGTTGAATGCTCTGCAAAAGGAGCTGCGTCTCGACAGACAGCCGCGGCATATCGAATGCTTCGACAATTCCAATCTGCAGGGAGCGCATCCGGTAGCTTCGTGCGTGGTGTTCCGCGATGGCAAACCCGCACGCAAGGAGTATCGTCACTTCAACATCAAGACCGTGGAAGGGCCCAACGATTACGCTTCGATGCGCGAAGTCGTCTTCCGGCGTTACAGCCGCCTTCAGGAAGAGGGGGCCGAACTGCCCGATCTCATTATCGCCGACGGCGGAAAAGGGCAGATGGGCATCATTCACGAGGTGCTGGAGTATCTCGAGCTGAATATACCTATCGCCGGACTGGCCAAGAACGACCGCCACCGGACCTCCGAACTGCTCTGCGGCTTCCCTCCCGTTCTGGTCGGCATACGTCCCACTTCGCCTCTTTTTCACTTTTTGGCGCATATTCAGGAAGAGGTGCACCGTTTCGCCGTCGCATTCCATCGTCAGAAACGCAGCAAGGCGTTTATCCACAGCGAACTGGAGCAGATCGAAGGCATCGGCGACAAGACGATCCGCACGCTCCTCCAGCACTTCCGCACCGTGGCGAAGATCAAGGCCGCTCCGACTGAGGAACTCTCGGCGCTGGTCGGTCCGGCCAAGGCGAAAAAAATCAGGGCTTTTTTTGAAAAATAGCCGTATTCTTTGAAAATTGCAAAGATTCGACTATCTTTGCACTCCCGATTCTACGGATGAGGTTTGCCCGGATGGCGGAATCGGTAGACGCGTTGGTCTCAAACACCAATGACAGCAATGTCGTGCCGGTTCGACCCCGGCTTCGGGTACAGGGATAATCGCTTAATTTGTTGATTATGACAAGTTAAGCGATTTTTAATTTTTTGGATTTTCCCCACATTTTCCCCACTGAGAAGAAATGGTTGTAATATGGAAACCAAATGTTGGATATCTTTTTGTTATTGTGTAACCCGTTGGTTGAATTTACCATCATATCCACGAGTTTCGCCGTGGGGGGGAGTTCGACCAGCCACCCCACATGGCCGATATCGCCGAACAGCTGAACCACAGGATCGACGGCGGCAGATTGAAATTCGACTGATCCAGTCCGAACAACCGCCGCCGGATGGGCATCTATACTTCGGCGTAGAACATTGACCGTGATAGCTATTTCGGTACAGACAAGAATCCCAACGCTTATAGCGCTACGGACGACAAGACATTCGTGGCGGGAGCTCAATATACCTACTTTTTTCATAAACTGCTGTTCCTGCCCTCGGAACTGACGGCGGGCGTTGAGTACAACTACAATACGCTGCACGACAAATACCTCGGCTTTGGGCGCGACTTCGAGCAGACTACCCACAGCACGGGATTCTTTTTCCAGAACGAATGGCGGAGCGAGAAACTCAACTTCCTGATCGGCGGCCGCGTGGACAAGCACAGCATGATGAAGAACGTCGTCTTTTCGCCGCGTGTGAACGTGCGTTACAGCTCGACGGAAAAGATCGGCCTGCGGGCCAGCTATTCGAGCGGTTACCGCGCGCCGCAGGCCTACAACGAGGATCTGCACATCGACGCTCTGGACAACAAGGTGGCGATCATTCGACTCGCCCCGAACCTCAAACCCGAATACTCGCACAGCCTGAGTGCATCGGTGGATCTGTATCATAATTTCGGGCGAGTGCAGGCCAACCTGCTCGTCGAAGGATTCTACACGATGCTTGAGGACATGTTTACGCTCGAAAAAATCGGCGAGGATGCCCAGGGCAACATCATTAAGGAGCGCCGCAACGCTTCGGGAGCCACCGTGGCCGGCGTGGGAGCCGAAGCCAAGGCGGGTATTCCGGGACGGTTCGAGCTGCAGCTGGGCTACACCTTCCAGCGCAGCCGTTACGACGAACCCGAAAAGTGGTCGGACGATGTGACGCCTCAGCGGCGGATGTTCCGTTCGCCGGACCATTACGGCTACTTGACGGCGAACGTCAACCTTACGCGTGATTTCACGGCGTCGGTGTTCGGCAACTACACGGGCCGGATGCTCGTGCAGCACAATGCTGGGTATATCGAGAGATATGGAGCGTCTGACGCCCGATTTCTGGGATATGGGCCTGCGGCTGTCGTACAATTTCCGGCTCACGAAACAACTGCGGCTGGAACTGAACGCCGGGGTGAAAAACCTTTTCGACAGCTTCCAGAAGGACCTCGATTTCGGCCAGAATAAAGATGCCGCCTATATTTACGGACCGGCAGCTCCGCGCACTTACTTTATCGGAGCAAAATTCGCGCTCTAACTAGGATGTACTGTGTTATTCGGATGCAGGGCCGGTTCCTGCATCCGAATTTGTATTTAGAGCTTGAAGGTCGGCAAACCAATAGGAATAAGTTTTCACCGTTCCGTCGTCGAGGCGGATGTCGTAGCTTTGTGAAAAAGGTCGGCCCAGCCGGAACGGCACGGGCTGTCGGAAGATCGGACCGTCGTAACAGAATGTATGATATTCGCCGTTTTCTCCATTGGGATCGACTCCGGCAGGCAGCGAGGCTATGAAGCCGCGGTCGATCTCCCGGCCTATGGCGTCGGCGCCGAGTCCGTCGGCCATCGTGATTACGACGACCGTCCGAAATCCCGATACGAGGAAATCGTTCATCACCTCTTCCGTAGATTTTCCCCAAAGCGGTTCCACGATTTCGATTCCGTGCGGCGAGAGTTGCTGCTCCCGGTATTTGCGCACATCGTGCAGGAAAATATCCCCGAAGATGAAACGGGTCACGCCCTGTGTCTTGAAATGCTCCACGGCCCGGGACATGGCGGCGCCGTAATCCTCCATATTGCCTTTGGGCGTCAGGTCTACGATATAAAGGGGAACGCCGATGCTTTCGGCCTGCATTTGCAGTAATGCCGTCGGGATGCCGTGCATCGTCGAACGGTGCGTATCCCGGTTTACGGTAGTCAGCAGCGCGACGATCTCGTATTCGCCCGATTGCTGTGCCCGCAACAGCGCATGGGCGGAATCCTTGCCGCCGCTCCAGTTGAATACGGCTTTTATCCGTTCCATATTATATTTTCTGCATTATGGAAGAACCCGCAGACAAGGGTCAAATACTCGGGCAATGATCCGTCTGTACCCCATTTCAGTTCGATGCCGAAGAGTTCGGAGGTCGTGCGTGCGATGTCGAATCCGCAGGCTTCGAGCGATGGGCGTACCAGTTCGGGGTGGCGGCAGGGTTTCGCTTCGGGGCGGGTGCAGGTTCCTTCGGGGCAGTAGAGGCAGGTGCCGACATAGGCGAACGACCGTCCGCCGTACCTGCGTTCCATTTCGAGCAGCCGCCGTTCGAGCCGCTGCCGTTCGGGGCGGATCAGCCGGCCGGCTTCCGACATCGGAACGTGCTGTTCGGCAGGAGTGATCTTCGTCGCGATAATCAATGCCGACGTATATTGCGAGAGATATGCTCCGACATCGTATCCGAACGGCGGGCATCCCCAGCTGCGGCCGTAATTGCGGCAGGCGCGGCAACACTCCAAAAACCGCCTGGCATCACGGAACCGGGCGATATAGTCAGCCACGGGCAATGCAGCGCAATGGTCTTCTGCGGTATATCGAAATGAAAAATCCATGAAACAAAAATAGTCGTTTCGGGCGTTTGTAATGCTGCTTCACGAAAATAATTTGTTGTCGAGCGCTGTTTTTCGGGATTAACCGTTATATTTGCCCCAGATTTGGTTTTCCGTTCCCCGTGCCGGGGAGGAAATGAAAAGGGAATCGGGTGCAAATCCCGGACAGTCCCGCTGCTGTGAAACTCCGTGAAGGTTTCGAACATCTCAGCCACTGATCCGCAAGGATCGGGAAGGCTTCGGAACAGGAGTCAGTCAGAAGACCTGCCAAGTCGATTCGATGTCAAAGGACCCCGAGGGATGGGCGTTTGATTTCGGTTGTATACTGCATGATAATTTTAATTCCGATGCTGTTGCAAGGATTGTTGTGCCGTTTTCGGCACACGGGTTTCGCTTTGCGGGAACGGCTCGGCCTAAAACGGGATTCGGTATGGAATTACTCGAACGATTGCTATTTGGTTCCGATTCGCTTTGGGGCGGCGGTGTCGCCCACTCAGTGGTGATCCTGGCGCTGGTCATCGCACTCGGCATCATGCTGGGCAAGGTGAAGATCGCCGGGGTGTCGCTGGGGGTGACGGGTATTTTGTTCGTCGGCATCGCGTTCAGCTATTTCGGCATGAACATCGACGAGCACCTGATGCACTTCCTCAAAGAGTTCGGACTGATTCTCTTCGTCTATTCGATCGGTTTGCAGGTCGGTCCCGGATTTTTCTCCTCGTTCCGCAAAGGCGGCATCACGCTGAATAAACTGGCCGTACTGGTCGTGGCGCTCGGCGTCGTTACAACGGTTGCCCTTTATTATGTCACCGGGCTTCCGATGACGACGATGGTCGGCGTGATGTCGGGTGCCGTGACCAATACCCCGGGGCTGGGTGCCGCGCAGCAGGCTTTCAGCGACCTGTACGCCGGAGCCGATGCCCCGGATATCGCGACAGGCTATGCATTGGCCTATCCGCTCGGGGTGATCGGAGCCATCCTGACCCTGCTGGCGTTGCGCTATCTGCTGCGCATCGACGTGCGGCAGGAGGAAGAGGCGGCAGGTTTGGGTACGGACGTGCTGAGAGACCTGACGACCCGGCGGATTTCCGTCGAAATCTGCAATCCTGCCGTCGAAGGTAAAAGCATCTCCGGAATACGCCGTTTGGCCCTGCGCGATTTCGTCGTGTCGCGGATTTGCCGTCCGGGCGAAGCTCCTGAACTGGCCGACGCTGCGACGACGCTCCGCTGCGGCGACCGGATTTTGCTCGTGGCGGCGCCCAAAGATGCCGAGGCGCTGGTCGCGTTGCTCGGCCGGGAGGTGGATGCCGGTCCGATGATGCAGGATCGGAAGATGATTTCGCGGCGAATACTTATCACCAAACCCGAGCTGAACGGCAAGACACTCGCCGAACTGCGCATCCGCTCCACGAGCGGCGTCACCATTACACGCATCAACCGTTCGGGTATCGACCTGGTGGCTGCGGGGAATCTGCAGTTGCAGCTGGGCGACCGGGTGACGGTCGTGGGTCCCGAACTTTCGGTAGCTCATGCCGAGCGGCTCTTCGGCAATTCGCTCAAGCGTCTCAACCATCCCAACCTGATTCCTATTTTCATCGGCATCGCGCTGGGCGTCGTGCTGGGCAGCATTTCGTTCTGGATTCCCGGCGTTCCGCAGCCCGTGAAACTGGGCCTTGCCGGCGGTCCGCTGATCGTCGCCATCCTGATCGGCCGCTACGGTCCGCATTACCGGCTTATCACCTATACGACGATGTCGGCGAATCTGATGCTGCGCGAAGTGGGCATTTCGCTTTTCCTTGCGGGCGTGGGGCTGGGTGCCGGCGAGGATTTCGTGCCTACGCTCGTCGCGGGCGGATATGTCTGGATCGCTTACGGAGCCGTGATCACGATCGTTCCGCTGCTTCTGGCGGGGCTTTTCGGACGTTTTTACTACAAACTCAATTATTATACGCTGATCTGCGTGCTTTCGGG
>JAJPZH010000200.1:0-2217 GCA_021204515.1 Alistipes sp.
CGGTTGAGGTGTGCCAGTACGGCTTTCCCGGCGGCGATGCGTTCGGTCGTGTTCGTGCCCTTGAAAAGTTCGTCGAGGGCGAACAGACACGGGACCGGTTCCTGCGATGCGTCGATAAACCGTTTGACGGTCAGCACTTCCTGCAGGTAATAGCTCGTCCCTTCGGCGATGTCGTCCGAGATGCGGATCGAACTGAAAATCTTCATGTACGGGGCCGTGTATGCCGCGGCGAAGCAGATGTCGAGCGTCTCGGCCAGCAGGGCGTTGAGTACCAGCGTGCGGATGAAAGTGGTTTTGCCCGACATATTGGAACCGGTGAGCAGCAGCCCTGTGCCGTCCAGCTCCAGCGTGTTGGGAACGCAGTTTTCGATGAGCGGATGTACGACCTCTTCGGCCCGCAGGTATTTCCCGTCGGTGAATTCCGGGCGGCAGGTCGGCGTTTCGCCGCGCAGTCGGGCGACCGAGATTGCGGCGTCGGTCTCCCCGATGAACCGGAACAGCCCGTGAATGGCGTCGCGGCGCGCTATGATGCTGCCGATGAAGCGATGGAAAAGGATTACCTCGATGTTGAAGGCGGCTTTCACCAGTTCGAAGACCAGCCATACGGCAGCGGCCAGTTCGTTGGCGCTGTCGCCCTGCGTGCCGACCACGCGGCTGCGCCGTTCGACTTCGGAGACCTGACGGATGACCTCTTTGGCCTCCTCTGTGCCGGGGACCTCCTCGACCGCAAGGTGCCGGGCGGTCCGCAGTGCCTGCGCCAGCTGTTTCACGGCCGAAGCATAGATCGAAATGTTGAGTTTATTGCTGTAATGGATATACATGTTCGCGGCGAAAACAGCGAGGAACAGCAGCAGTGACAGCGGATAGATGAGACTCAGCAGCAGCGACAGTACGGCTCCCGCGGAGAACAGGTAGACGAGAGCGATGCGGCGTACCTGCTCCGGTTTGTCGAAAATCAGGTTTTGCAGGTCGTAGGCATCGTCGTCCGAGAGCCGCGAGAGGTGTTTTGCGCATTGTTCGGCCTGTCCGGCGTTTTCGGCGAAATGATCCGCTCTGCGGCCGAAGTCCTGCACCTCTTCCGCGCTGCGCAGGGTTCGAAGCCGTGCGTACAGGTATTGTTGTCCGGGTCTGGAGACGGTACGGTCGATGCGCTCGAATACGGCGTTGAGGTCGAGGTCGGCCGTGGTCTCGGCGTCGATGGTCTGAAAAGAGGTCTCTTCCGAAGAGACGTTGTAGAAATAACGGCTTATCAGGTCGAAGTTACACGCGGCCCGTTTTTCGCCGGACGCTCCGGGAAGCCCCAAAAAGGTTGTCAGGTATGCAGTAGGTTTCATGGTCGCGTGTCGGTTTTTCAGGCGTCTGACCGGCCGGTCGGGCGCGGGGCGGTCGGCGGGGGAGCCGTATCGTATGCGGTCCCGCATTCCGTGCCGCCTCTCCGTTAATATTGCGGTGCGGCGTTCATCGCTTTGGCGATGCCTTCGGCGATCTGGTCCAGTCCGCCTTGGAGTTTGCCGCCGATCATCATTTTCATCATCATATTCAGCTCGATATGCAGTACCAGCCGCATGCGGGTATCGGTATCCGAAACTTTCTGAAGCTGAATCCAGAATGCGAAGTCCATCGGCACTCCGCCGTCGCCGACGATCTTGACGTGCCGGGACGCTTCGCGCTCCTCCATGCGGAGCTTTACGGTGAAGCCTTTGGCTTTGAACGAACAGGTGTCTTCGGTGGCCTGCCACTCCTCGACCTTATCGGCCACGGCGGGCGTCAGGTTGTCGAAACGGCTGATGACGGCGTAAATCTGTTCGGCGGGACGCAAAATCTGTTGCTGTTTGGAGATATATTCCTGCATGGTACGTATTAAATGGGTGAATCGGATTTTACAGCGGGCGCGACCGGAACTGATTCCTTCCGGAGCCTGCCGGCTGCAAAAGTAGTGATTTTTCGCGGGACGGACAAATAGGGTTATTCGTCGGTCTGCGGGAAGAAAACGGACCGGTAGGTCTCGATGTCCGTCCGGTCGTCGAATTTACGGGCGAAGAGAAACGGAAAATCCGAGACTTCGTCTCGGACGCCGAGCAGCCGGGTTAAATCGGCCGTGCCGAATGTTTCGGGATGAGGCACGGCTTCCCCCCCCCGGCGTTCCATTCGGTGTACATAATGGGCTTTCCGCTGTTTGCTGCGGCGAAATCCGAAATTCCCAGCAGTGTCTGAAAG
>JAJPZH010000200.1:2317-14988 GCA_021204515.1 Alistipes sp.
AGTGTCTGAAAGCCCGGAGATATTCGGGATGCGTCCGGATGTAATCGAAAACGAAGTCCCGGAATTTATCGGTCGCAATGATCCAGTTGGAGCCTTTTTCCAATGGCGGCAGTTGGGAGAACAGACGGTTGGTCTGCGGACGGAACCATTTGCAGTATTTGCGTGCGACGCTTCTTGCGACGGTCGTTTTGTCGTAGTAATGCATCCTGCGCATTTTGAATCGCAGTTCCTTGATGTCCAATTCGGGCTGTCGGTGGATGAACTGCATCGGGTAACTCCGGAGGAGGTATTCGCGGATCTCCTCGCAGGAGCGGAGCGGCAGTGTGTCGCCCGATAGCAGGACGATATACCGGAAGTCGTCCTGCCGGGTGGCGTCGAACAGATTGAGCATGGCTTCGATTTGTCCGAATTGGCCCCAGTAGACTTTGGCGCGCTGGGTCAGCAGGTGCGCCGTGTTTTTCAGCGGTGCGAAATCCCGGAGCCGTGCCTTTCGGTCCGCATGTATGAAAATCGTGTGGTCGGGGTGCTGCAGCAAGCGGCACAACTCCTGCAGAACAGGGGTGTATTTGTGGCACTCGATGCAGAATGCGATGCGGAAACTGCCGTCCATAGCGGGAAACGTCAAATGGATTTCAGTCTATCTCGAACGTGCGGGCCGTGTCGCTGTCCACGGTGATCCGTACCGTCATCACGTTGTCGGGCAGCAGCTGCTCGATTTTTTCGGGCCATTCGACCAGACAGAGGTCGCCCGAATAGAAATACTCCTCGTAACCGAAGTCGTAAGCTTCGCGGACGTCGTTGATGCGGTAGAAGTCGAAGTGGTGGATGCGGCGGCTGCCCTTGCCTTTGTACTGATTGACGATGGCGAACGTGGGGCTGGTTACGGTGTCCGTCGCGCCCAGTTGTGCGGCGATTTCGCGGATCAGCGTCGTTTTTCCGGCGCCCATTTCTCCGCGGAAGGCGACCACCGTGCGGCGGCCGAGCGCTTCGATGACCGCCTCGGCGACGTCCGGCAGGTCATCCTGCGAGGTTATATGGATGGTTTTCATTTATTGTTTGGGTTTTAAGACGATATAGGGTACGATCATCTCTTCCATCGAGATACCGCCGTGCTGGAACGTATTGCGGTAGTAGCGGATATGACGGTTTGCGTCGTTGTTGTAAACCAGAAAATCCGAATTGTAAGCGAAGATGTAGCTCGACGTGAGGTTGCTCGACGGAAGCTGTACGTCTTCGGGTTTGAGCACTTCGTAGACGTCGCGGGAGTTGTACGCCAAGTTGCGGCCCGTTTTGTAGCGCAGGTTGGCCGAAGTCTCGCGGTCGCCGGTCACCTTCACCGGATTGTCTACGCGGATGGTGCCGTGGTCGGAGGTGATGACCACCGTGTGCCCCCGTTCCGAGAGAAGTTTGAGTATGGTGTAGAGGTCCGAATGCTCGAACCACGAGCGCGTCAGCGAGCGGAATGCCGCGTCGTCCTCGGTGAGTTCGCGGATGATGTCAGTTTCGGTACGCGCGTGCGAAAGGATGTCGAGGAAATTGTAGATGATCACCGAGAAATCGGCGTCGTACACCTTCTGTATATTATCGATCAGTTTGCGGCCCTGTTCGGGGCGTACGAGTTTGTCGAACGAGAATTTCCAGTTCTTGCCGTTCTGGGCCATCAGCCGTTTGAGAAACTCCTCTTCGTATTGGTTTTTTCCGCCCTCCTCGTTGTCGTTGAGCCATTTGTTGGGCATCAGCTTGTCGATGGCCAGCGGCATCAGTCCCGCGAAGACGGCGTTACGGGCGTACTGGGTCGCCGTGGGCAGGATGGCACAGTAGAAATCGTCCTGCGCCACGTCGTAATAACCCCTCAGCAGCGAGGAGATCGACCGCCACTGGTCGTAGCGGAAGTTGTCGATCAGCAGCAGCGTGGTTTTGGGATTTTCGTCCGCCACCGGGAAGATATTGGTGCGCATCAGCGTATGCGACATGACGGGAGTGTCGTCCGAACGCCTGTTGATCCAGTTGTAGTAGTTGCGGCGCACGAACTTGCAGAACTCCTGATTGGCCTCGGTTTTCTGATAGGTCAGCACCTCCTTGATACTTTGGTCGCTGGATTCGGAAAGTTCGACCTCCCAGTTGGTGAGTTTGCAGTAAAGCGAACACCAGTCGCCGAAGGTTTCGGCCATCTGGAGCGATGAGGAGATGCGCCCGAATTCCGAACGGTAGTCGGCCGTGGTCTGTTCGGTGACGAGCTGCTGCTGGTGGACGTTTTTCTTGATCGAGAGCAGCACCTGATTGGGGTTAACCGGCTTAATGAGGTAGTCGGCGATCTTCGAGCCGACGGCCTTGTCCATGATGTTCTCCTCCTCGCTCTTGGTTACCATGATGACGGGCGTGGTAGGGCGCACCTCCTTGATCTTGGGAAGCGTTTCGAGTCCCGTCATGCCGGGCATCATTTCGTCGAGGATTATCAGGTCGTAGGCCCCTTCGGAAGCCATGTCTATCGCGTCGTAGCCGTTGTTGCAGGTGTCTACTTCGTAGCCTTTCTGTTTGAGGAACAGGACGTGGGGCTTCAGCAGTTCGACCTCGTCGTCCACCCAGAGTATTTTGACCATACCGTTAGCGGAATTTAGTTTGCAAAATTAGTTATTTTATTATCAAACGCAAAAACCGGACGTTTATTGAGTCCCCGTGCTTCCCTGAGCGAAATAAAGCTGCTTCGGCGCCGGCGGGGAGCGGTCCGGGACTCCCGGACCGGCGTGCCGGAACGCCGGATGGCGTTTTGGGTATATTATTGTTCCCAAAGGGTCGGAGGATTTCTGCGTCTCGAAGGTCATGTGCTTGATTGTCATAGGATTGCGATTTGGTGCGTTTCGCCGGTTTCGGCGGGGAATAATCGCCTGACACATAATATTTTAATTTTCGGGCCAGTTTTGCCCGATATTTGTTATCGTATTGTTTCAGTGGCAGGTAGAGGACTGCGGGAAAAATAATGAAAAAAAATCTGCGGTTTGTTGGCTAAAATGTAAATAAAGCGTATATTTGCAGTCCGAATGTCTTCACACGAACTTAATAATTTAATACTATAATAGAAATGACAAAGGCAGATATCGTAAGCGAAATCGCTAAGAGCACCGGTGTTGAGAAGGTGCAGGTACAGGCAATCGTTGAGGCTTTCATGGATAGCATCAAGACGTCGCTGACCAACAAGAATAACGTGTATCTCCGTGGTTTCGGCAGTTTCATCGTAAAGAAGCGTGCCAAGAAAGTTGCCCGCAACATCTCGAAGAATACGACCATCACCATTCCGGAACACAACATTCCCGCTTTCAAGCCCGCAAAGAGCTTCGCGGCGAAGGTGAAATAATTTAAGTAAACAAGAACCTCAAAAAAATTAAGGACTATGCCAAACGGAAAGAAGCATAAGCGTCACAAGATGGCTACCCACAAACGCAAAAAACGTTTGCGTAAGAACCGTCACAAGAAAAAGTAGGGTAGCACTTTAGTGCTAAACGATAGATAAAGCTAAAGGAGCCCCGGGTTCTTTTAGCTTTACCTATTTTCTGTGGTTTTTCGTGGCGGCATTCTGCTTCCGGCGTCTCGGGCGCGGTGCGGAGTTGCCGTTTTTTAGGATTCAGACCTCTCGGAGGCCCTTTTGAGGGCATATAGGAGGCCATTCCGACGATGACTGCAAAAATTCCGGATGCACTTCGCTTCCGGGCCGCGTGCCGGACGACGGATCCGCACGACTTTTATCCTTTGGAGTTCGCCGCCACTTCAGACCAAAAAGCGGCCTAACCGATTTCAGTATTCCGCGTCTTCGTTTCCGGAGCGCGACACACGATATAGATGAACAGAGAATTAATTGTAAACGTCAACCCGACCGAAATTTCCATCGCGCTGTGCGAGGACAAGGTCCTTGTCGAACTCAACAAGGAGCAGTGTCAGACCGGGTTCGCCGTCGGGGATATCTACCTCGGAAAAGTACGTAAGATCATGCCGGGTCTCAATGCGGCATTCGTCAATATAGGACACGAAAAAGACGCCTTTATCCATTGTCTCGATCTGGGAAGCCAGTTCCCTTCGCTGCAGAAACTCGTCGCTTCGCAGCAGCCCGGCAAACGGGGGCTGCGCGTCGAAAGCATGAAGCTCGAACCGCCCGTGGAGAAGTCCGGCAAGATCGGCGACTACCTGCAGGTCGGCCAGAATATCATGGTGCAGATCGCCAAGGAGGCCATTTCGACCAAGGGTCCCCGCCTGACGGCGGATATCTCGCTGGCCGGCCGCAACGTCGTGCTGGTGCCTTTCACGTCGAAGGTTTTCCTGTCACAGAAGATCCGTTCGGTAGACGAAAAGAAACGCCTGAAGCGGATCGCCGCCGCCGTGCTGCCCAAGAATTTCGGCGTTATCATCCGCACCGCGGCCATGGAGGCCAAGGACGAAGATATCGAGCACGACATCCAGACCCAGATCGACCGCTGGCGCAAAACCTGCGCGGCGATTAAGAAAAGCACGGCTCCCGCACAGCTGATGAGCGAGATGAACCGCGCCAATACGATCATCCGGGACTCGCTGAATGGTTCGTTCTCGCAGATCGCCGTGGACGACGAGGCGATGTACAACGATATTCGCGGCTATATCAGACAGATCGAACCCGAAAAGGAGAAGATCGTCAAACTCTACCGCGGCAACGTGCCCATTTTCGACAACTTCGACATCTCGAAGCAGATCAAGTCGCTCTTCGCCAAATATGTCTCGCTGCGCCGCGGCGCCTACCTCATTATCGAGCATACGGAGGCCATGAACGTCATCGACGTCAATTCGGGCAACCGCACCAAGGCCGAGGACAATCAGGAGCAGACGGCGATGGACGTCAATTTGGCTGCTGCGGCCGAAATCGCCCGTCAGCTGCGCTTGCGCGACTTGGGCGGCATCGTCATCATCGACTTCATCGACCTGCACAAGGCGCAGAACCGGCAGGCGCTCTACGACGAAATGGTGAAGCTGATGGCTACCGACAAGGCCAAGCACACGGTCTTGCCGCTCACCAAATTCGGCCTGATGCAGATCACCCGCCAGCGGGTGCGCCCCGTGGCCGTGGAGGAGGTTTCGGACGTCTGCCCGACCTGCAACGGATCGGGCAAGATCGAACCGACGGTGCTGCTGGACAAGAAGATCGAGAATCAGATTTTGTTCCTTACGCAGGACCGCGGTCACAAATATATCAAACTGGTCGTAAGCCCCTATGTGGCCTCTTTCCTCAAGCAGGGCCTTTGGTCGCTGCGCCGTCGCTGGCAGTGGAAATACAAGGTGCGGCTGCACATCGTCGCCGACCAGAGCCTCGGTATCGTCGAGGTTCATTACCACGACCGCAAGGATAACGACCTGATAAACAAGTAACCGTATGACTGCCCGCGAGCAGCTGGCGCAGTTCGCCGCCGGGTCGAAAGCCCTGCCCCGCCTGTGCCGCGAATATAAGAAAGAGCGCGCAACCGTCCATCTGAAAGAGCTGGTCGGCGGCGCTCTTTCGTTCTATGCCGCGGCCATGGCGCTGAAAACCGGGGGCGTGCATGTTTTCGTCGCCGAAGACCGCGACGCTGCGGCCTACCTGATGAACGACTTCTATAACCTGCTGGATGAGAAGCAGGTCTATTTCTTCCCCTCGTCTTATAAACGTTCGGTGGCCTACGGTGCCGAAGATGCGCAGGGCGTGGTGCAGCGTACGGCGGCGATGAACGCCGTGAAGAGCTTCACGAAAGGGTATCTGATCGTCTGCACCTATCCCGAAGCGCTGGCCGAGCGGGTCGCCGACGCCGAAACCCTCCGGCGGGATACGATCGCCGTGAAAATCGGCGACAAGATTTCGATCGCCGTGCTGGAGGACGCGCTCGTCGATGCGAACTTTACCCGCGTCGATTTCGTCTATGAGCCGGGCCAGTATTCGGTCCGCGGCGGCATCGTGGACGTCTTCTCCTTCTCGGAAAGTAAACCCTACCGTATCGACTTTTTCGGCGACGAGGTGGACTCGATCCGCCGTTTCAACATTTCGAGCCAGCTCTCGGCCGACAAACTCGACCGGGTGGAGATTATTCCCAACCTCAATGCCGGCGACGCGGCGGCGAAGGTGTCGTTCGTGCAGTTTGCGGGCGGCGATGCCGCCTATTGGTTCTACGATGCCGATTACGTGCTGCGTCGGGTGAACGATATCCGCCGCAGGACGCTTGCCGACATGGAGCGTCCCGAGGAGATCGACCGCCTGATGACCAGTCGCAACGCGCTGCTCGGCGATTTGGCGAACTGCCGGATGCTGGCCCTGCGCGACAATCTGCCGGAGCGTCCCGCCACGGCGATCGTGGAATTCGATACGGCTCCCCAGCCCAAGTTCAACAAGAACTTCGAGATGCTGGCCGACGACATGATCCGTAATTCGCTGCGCGGCTACACGACCTATATTCTTTCGGAAAACAAGGTGCAGGTCGAGCGTCTCGAAAATATTTTCCACCAGATCGGCCGCGGGCAGGCCGTCGTGCGCTCCCTTTCGGTGACGCTGCACGAAGGATTCGTGGACAACGAACTGAAATTGTGTCTCTATACCGACCATCAGATTTTCGACCGCTACCAGCGTTACCGCATCAACGGCGAGATCCGGCGCGACGAGCAGATGACCGTCGCCGAGCTGAATCAACTGCGGCCGGGCGACTATGTGGTGCATATCGACCACGGCGTGGGTCGCTTCGACGGACTGGTGAAGATCAACGAAAACGGTAAGGTGCACGAGGCGATCAAACTGGTTTACAAGGACGGCGACGTACTGTTCGTGAACGTCCATTCGCTCCACCGCATTTCGCGCTACAAGTCGGGCGACGGCGAACCGCCGAAGGTCTACAAGCTGGGCAACGGCGCATGGCAGAAGCTCAAGAACGCCACCAAGAAGGCCGTCAAGGATATTTCGCGCGAGCTGATCGCCCTTTATGCCAAGCGCAAGGCCAGCAAGGGGTTCGCTTTTACGCCCGACAGCTACCTGCAGCACGAACTGGAGGCGTCGTTCCAGTGGGAGGACACCCCCGACCAGCAGACGACCGTCGCGGCCGTCAAGAAGGCCATGGACTCCGACCAGCCGATGGACCGTCTGGTCTGCGGCGACGTGGGCTTCGGCAAGACCGAGGTGGCGATCCGTGCGGCGTTCAAGGCGGCCGTGGACGGCAAGCAGGTCGCCGTGCTGGTGCCGACGACGATCCTCGCCCTGCAGCACTACCGCTCCTTCTCGGAGCGCTTGCGTGATTTTCCCGTGCGGGTCGAGTATCTCAACCGCACCAAAACGGCCAAAGAGGTGGCGCAGATCCGCGCCGACCTCGAAGCGGGCCGTATCGACATCCTGATCGGCACGCACAAGATTCTGGGCAAACAGATCGTATTCCGCGATCTGGGGCTGCTGATTATCGACGAGGAGCAGAAATTCGGCGTGGCGGCCAAGGAGAAACTGACGCAGCTGGCGGTCAACGTCGATACGCTGACCCTCACGGCGACGCCGATTCCGCGTACGCTGCAATTCTCGCTCATGGGTTCGCGCGACCTGTCGGTCATCTCGACGCCGCCGCCCAACCGGCAGCCGATCGTCACCGAATCGCACGTCTTCTCGGAGGAGATCATCCGCGACGCCGTCGAAGCGGAACTCGCACGCGGCGGACAGGTCTATTTCGTCCACAACCGCGTCGAGGACCTGATGACCATGCAGGGGCTTATCACCCGCATCTGCCCCAAGGCCCGCGTGGGCGTGGGACACGGCAAAATGCCCGCCGAGAAGCTGGAGCGACTGATCATGGACTTCATCTACGGGGAATTCGACGTGCTGGTCGCCACGACCATCGTCGAGAACGGCATCGACATTCCCAACGCCAATACGATTATCGTGAACAACGCTCAGAACTTCGGTCTGAGCGATCTGCACCAGTTGCGCGGACGTGTGGGCCGCAGCAATCAGAAAGCCTATTGCTACCTGCTTTCGCCGCCCGACGAACTGCTGTCGTCCGATGCGCGCCGCCGCCTGCGGGCCATCGAGGAGTTCTCCGATCTGGGATCGGGCTTCAATATCGCCATGCAGGACCTCGAC
This sequence comes from Alistipes sp., assembly GCA_021204515.1. Classification (GTDB taxonomy): domain Bacteria; phylum Bacteroidota; class Bacteroidia; order Bacteroidales; family Rikenellaceae; genus Alistipes. The sequence goes on from JAJPZH010000200.1 coordinate 10,413, forward strand.
ATCCGCGGCGCGGGCAATCTGCTGGGGGCCGAGCAGAGCGGATTCATCGCCGACATCGGTTTCGAGACCTATCAGAAGATCATGAACGAAGCGATCGCCGAACTGCGTGCCGAGGGACTGCACGTCGCGGGTCTGAACGATTCGGAACAGGAGGTTGTCGAGCAGCTGCGCTATATCGACGATGCGCATATCGAAATCGAGGTCGAGGCCGGTCTTCCCGACTCCTATGTGGCGCAGCAGGCCGAACGCCTGAAGCTCTACCGCGAACTGGACTCGACCAAGGACGAAGAGGCGCTGCAGGCCTTCGAAAGCCGCCTTATAGACCGTTTCGGTCCTCTGCCGCGCGAGACCGGAGAGCTGCTCAACGTGGTGCGCCTGCGCTGGGAGGCGATCCGGCTGGGCATGGAGCGCGTGAAGGTCAAGAACGGGCTGATGATCGTGCATTTCGTCGGCGAACAGGACTCGCCTTATTACAAGAGCGATACTTTTATGGACCTGCTTCGCAAAGTCACGCAAAATCCCGGCAGATTTGTGTTGAAACAGCACAATAATCGTTTGGCGATGACCGTTAGGAATGTCAAAGACATTGAAGACGCATATAAAACGTTGCAGCAGCTTTGAATTTGGTAGTAGATATCGGAAACACCCTCGTAAAACTCGCAGTTTTCGATCGGGGGGAGATTGTTTTCCAGCGCTGCGTGGAGCGGCTGCATCCGTCGATGCTCGAAGAGCTGTTCGCGGCATGGCCCGTGCGCCGGGCCGTCGTGGCTTCGACGCGCGGCGAGACGGACGACGTGACGGAGCTGCTCCGGCCGCGTGTGGAGTACCTGCTGGAGTTCACTTCGCAGACGCCCGTGCCGATCGGCAACGCCTATCTGACGCCCGAGACGCTGGGCCGCGACCGGCTGGCCGCGGCGGTAGGCGCCACGGTGCTCTATCCGGGCCGCAACGTGCTGATCGTCGATTTCGGTACGGCGGTGACCATTGATCTGGTGACGGCCGACGGTATATTCCGCGGCGGCTGTATTTCGCCGGGCGTGAAGACCCGTTTCCGGGCGCTGCACGACTATACGGCCAAGCTGCCGCTGTGCGCCGCGACCGAAAGCGAAGAACTTTCGGGACTCACCACCCGGCAGGCTATCGAGCTGGGAGTGATGAACGGAATCTCTTTCGAAATCGAAGGCTATGTGGCCCGCATGCGCGGGCAAATAGACGGTTTATGCGTAATTTTTACCGGAGGAGACGCGAATTTCTTTGTTAAACGAATTAAAAATACGATATTTGCAAATTGTAATCTGGTTTTTTGCGGATTGAATAGAATTTTAGAGTACAATGCAAGTGAAGAACACCTTAATTAAACTGGTTGTCATTGCAGCCGTGATGATTCCCTATGCCTCAGCGGCCCAGACAAGCAGTATTAACGCATTCTCTCCCTACACGATGTACGGTATCGGCGAACAGAATACGCCCGGTACCCTGCCGATGCGTTCGATGGGCGGTGTAGGTGTGGCCATGCGCAGTTCGGGCGTGGTCAATCTGCTCAATCCGGCGGCTTTCAGCGCCGCGCCGCAGAAGAGTTTCCTCTTCAATTTCGGTCTGGAGGGCCAGAACTACTACAACTCGCAGAAGGTCGACGGCATGTCGAAAAGTACGGCCTACAACACCTTCAACTTTCACGACATCGCCTTCCAGCTGCCGCTTGCCAAGAAACTCGGTCTGGGATTCAGTCTCACGCCTTACAGTTCGGTGGGTTACCGCACCCAATACACCCATGACTACGACCCGTCCGATCCCGTGTGGGGCAATGTCGGCCGCGCTCAGTACGTCTATCAGGGCGAAGGCGACGTGACAGAGGTCAAACTCGGTGTCGGCTGGGAACTGTTCAAGAATTTTTCGCTGGGTATCGCCGCGCAGTATTACTGGGGCGATATCGACCGTTCGTTCGTGATGACCCCGACCCCGATTACGGGCGAAGGCTCTTACTCATCGACGGTCGGTACCGACAATTACAGCATTTCGAGCATCAAAGGTCAGGTCGGCGTGCAGTGGAACGCTATCCTGAACCAGAAACGCGCCCTGACGCTGGGCGCCGCCTATGATTTCGGCGGCGACCTCAATCCCACGGTGACGAAAAATATCTATGTGGGAGACCTCTATAACTCCACCGTGAAGGGCGATACGACGCATTTGGCACTCGTATTGCCTCATCAGCTTTCTGTAGGCGCTTTCTACCAGACCTCCAAATGGACGATGGGGCTGGATTACGTCTATCAGGACTGGGGCGGCCGCAACAGGCAGACCGAATCCACCGGCGTCAGCGGAACGGACCGGAATTCCTTTGTGGTGGCATATACCAATACGCATACGATCAAAGCGGGTGTGGAGTATACCCCCAACCGCTACGATGTGCGTAATTTCCTGAAACGCTGGTCCTACCGGGCCGGATTCCGTTACGGAATCCACAACCAGACCTACAACGGCGACAAACTGGGACAGTATGCCGTGACGCTGGGTGTCGGGGTGCCCGTGAAGTTCCTCGCCATTTCGTCCATAGACGTCGGCGTCGAATACGGCCGCCGCGGTTACAACTTGGCCGAACGCCTCGGACTGGTGCGGCAGCAGTATTTCAAATTCTCGATCGGCTTCACGCTCTTTGCCGGCAGCGAGAACGGCGAGTACTGGTTCCTGCGTCCTAAATACGATTAGTTTTTGACCCGAAAATTTGCACTTTTGGAGAACCGGTAGTAACTTGCATGACATTTCGGGACATCCGACGGATACTAAAACATACAAAAAATTAAATACAAAAATTAATCTCTGACCGATGAAAAACGTTAAAATTCTGCTTTCCGCCGCTCTGGTATTTCTGGGGGCGACGGCTTTGGCTCAGGACTTCAGCGCTCCGCAGTACGAGAAGTGGGGGGACACGCCCGAACAACGCGAAAAGAACATTCTGAACAGCAACTTCCTCAAGGAGTCGTGCGACAACCGCGACTACAACGCCGCTGCTCATTACCTGAACGAACTTATCAACAGCGTTCCGACCGCTTCGGTCTCATTCTACCAGCGCGGCGCCGTGATTTACAAGAATAAGATCAACCGCGCCAAGAGCATAGACGAGAAGAATATGTATATCGACTCGCTGATGCTCATGTACGACCTGCGCGCCAAGTATTTCGGAGACAACCCCAAACAGGGCACCGCTTTTATTCTCGACCAGAAAGCGCGCGAGTATCTGCGCTATAAGCCCAGCGACCGCAAAGGTATCCGTGAGGCGTTCCGCGCCGCGATCGAGGCCGGAGGCGACAACACCGATCCCGAAACCGTCGTGGCTTATTTCAGCAACCTCTGCGAGGATTATAAGAATACCGACGAAGTGCTGCCCGACGAGATTATCGCCGAGTACGACCGTCTGACGCCTTTCTTCGAGAAGAACCCCAACGCCAATGAGTACAAGGCGCAGTTCGACGCAGCGTTCGGTCTGAGCGGCGCGGCAAGCTGCGAGAATCTCGAAAAACTTTTCCGCGGCAAGCTCGAAGCCGCTCCCGACGACGAGGCGCTGCTGGCGCAGGCCGTGGCGCTTATGTCGCGTGCCAAGTGCGACGGTGACTTCTACTTCACGCTCGCCGAGAAATATTATTCCGTGAAACCTTTGTCGGAAACGGCGATGTTCCTTGCGCAGGCTTTCCAGAGCAAGGGCGACTACTCCAAGGCGATCAAATACCTCAATGAGGCGCTCGCTGTCGAACAGGACCCCGCAGAACGTCAGCTGCTGCTGGTGCGCATCGCGCTGATAGACTTGGTCGCCAACGATATACCGGGTGCCGCTTCCGCTGCGCGTCAGGCCCGCGATCTGAATCCCGAGGACGGCGTTCCCTATTACGTGCTGGCTCAGTGCTATGCCATTTCGGCCGCCAACTGCGGTGGTTTTGCCGGTCAGGCGACCTTCTGGGCGGCTTACGATACGATGTCGAAGGCCATTGAACTGCTGCCGTCGGATTCGGAGTACCTCGAATCCGCCAAAACGTCGCTGAACGCATTCCGCAGCCGTTTCCCGACTTCGGAGGAGTGCTTCTTCAACGAGTTGCAGGCAGGTGCCCGCTATACCGTGACCTGCGGTACGGCCGCTGGTGTCGTGACTTCCGTGCGTCCCCGTTAATTAATGAACAGGCTCATCGCAAGATATGCCATGGTAGCACTCTCCGTTATGGGGAGTGCTATCTTGCTATTCTCCTGCGAACGCGAGGAGACGGAGGATGCTGCGGCTTCCGAGGAGACGATGAGAACCGAATACAGCGAAAACCTGTCGATCGTCGAGTCGCAGAACGGCCGCCGTTCCTACCATTTCGTAACTCCGCTGGTCGAAGGCTATTTGCTGGCCCGCGAACCTTACCGCGAGTTCCGCAAAGGAGTCAAAATCACCACTTATAAGGACGATTCGCTCTCTACGGTCGATGCGGTGCTGACGGCCAATTACGCCATCTATTACGAGAACCGCAAACTGTGGGAGGCCAAAGGCAATGTCGTGGGCGTCAAATCGGACGGTAAAAACCTCTACACCCAGCAGTTGTTCTGG
>JAJPZH010000144.1 GCA_021204515.1 Alistipes sp.
CCCCCCTGCGGGCCTCGGATTACCCCCTGACGTTACCCACCTTTCCCACAGCCGCCGTTTGGTTTTCGGGCCGCCGTAAAAAAAACTACTCGACGGCCGCCAAGTTGACGTAAGGCGGTCCCTGCACGGTCGAAACCGTCTCCCAAAACATCCAGCGCAGAAAGTAAGTGCCGACAACCATAAGCGTATTTACGGAAACGGGCCGCTCTTCGGAGAGCGGTCCGTCGTTTTTTTCCGGTTCCGGCCCGAATCCGGCTTTCGGGAGACATTTTCCGAAATAAATCGGCAGACGTCCGACAAATTTCAGCAGGTTATAATCCGTAAGCGCTCCCGGCCCAAACCCGCCGGACTTTCGCCGAATACTCTTCCCCGACGCCGAATCTGTAATGAAAACCCCGCCGGACCGCACTCCGGGGAGGACTGCGCGGCAAACGAAACTTACGAAGAATGAAGGGATTCGGAAATATTTTTAATATATTTGTTGCCAAGGTTAGTTAGATCAAGTCCTATTATGTGCGAAAAACTTTTTATTTTCGACACCACGCTCCGTGACGGCGAGCAGGTGCCGGGCTGTCAGTTGAACACCACCGAGAAGATCGAAGTCGCCAAGCTCCTCGAAAGTCTCGGCGTGGACATCATCGAAGCGGGATTCCCGATTTCCAGCCCCGGAGACTTCAACTCCGTACTCGAAATTTCGAAGGCCGTTTCGGCCCCGACGATCTGCGCGCTCACCCGCGCCGTAAAAAAAGACATCGACGTCGCCGCCGACGCCCTGCGGCTGGCCAAGCACAAGCGCATCCACACCGGAATCGGCGTATCGCCCCAGCATATCTACGACAAACTGCGCTCGACGCCCGAGAAGATCATCGAATCGGCCGTCGAAGCGGTGAAATACGCCAAGCGCTACGTCGAAGACGTCGAGTTCTACGCCGAAGACGCCGGGCGCGCCGATCCGGAATACCTCGCCCGCGTGATCGAAGCGGTCATCGCGGCCGGCGCCACGGTGGTCAATATTCCCGACACCACGGGCTACTGCCTGCCCGGCGAATACGGCGCGAAGATCAAATACCTCGTCGATCACGTCTCCAACATCGACCGGGCGATCATCTCGACCCACTGCCACAACGATCTGGGCATGGCCACGGCCAACACCCTGAGCGGCATCCTCAACGGCGCGCGGCAGGCCGAGGTGACGATCAACGGCATCGGCGAACGCGCGGGCAACACCTCGCTCGAAGAGGTGGTGATGACCCTGCGCTGCCACAAGGAACTCGCCGTCGATACGAACATCGACGCACAGCTCATCACCAAGGCTTCGCACCTCGTGTCGAGCCTGATGAACATGCCCGTACAGCCCAACAAGGCGATCGTCGGCCGCAACGCCTTCGCCCACTCGTCGGGCATCCATCAGGACGGCGTGCTGAAAGACCGCCAGACCTACGAGATCATCGACCCGCAGGACGTCGGGCTCAACCAGTCGGTCATCGCCCTGACGGCCCGCAGCGGCCGCGCGGCGCTCGTGCACCGGCTCGAACTGCTCGGCTACAACCTCACGCAGGAAGAGCTGGACGACACCTACGCCAAGTTCCTCGAACTGGCCGACAGGAAGAAGGAGATACACGATTACGACCTGCTGTATCTGGTGGGCGACATCGACCGCATGAAACAGCAGTCCGTTTCGCTCAAGTTCCTGCAGGTGACCACCGGAACGCTCGTTCCGACGGCGACCGTGGTGCTGAAGTTCGGCGACCACGAACGCATGGCCATCGCCACGGGCAACGGCCCGGTGGATGCGGCCGTGTCGGCCATCAAGACCCTTATCAACGAGAAGGTCGTGCTCACGGAGTTCCTCATGCAGGCCATCACCAAGGGATCGAACGACGTGGGCCGCGTACACGTACAGGTGCAGTGCGGCAGCCGTACGGTCCACGGATTCGCCGCCCATACCGACACCACGCGGGCGTCGATCGAGGCGTTCCTCGACGCACTGCGCGTACTGAACGTAACCGAACGCAAGGAAAAGGAGGCGTAAGATGGGAAAGACTCTTCTGGACAAAATATGGGATGCGCACACCGTGCGCACCGAAGACGGAGGACGCTGCGTGCTCTACATCGACCGGCAGTATATCCACGAGGTGACGTCGCCCGTGGCTTTCGCCGGACTCGAACGGCGCGGTATCGGCGTGGCGCGCCCGGCGCAGATCACGGCGACGGCCGACCACAACATCCCGACCGTCGATCAGCACCTGCCGATCGCCGAACCGGAATCCCGGCGGCAGGTCGAAGCGCTGGCGGCCAACTGCGCCCGGTTCGGCATCGAGCATTTCGGCGTGGGAAACCCCCGGCAGGGCATCGTGCACATCATCGGTCCCGAACTGGGCTTCACGCAGCCGGGTATGACCATCGTCTGCGGCGACAGCCACACCTCGACGCACGGAGCGCTGGGCGCCGTGGCGTTCGGCGTGGGGACGTCGGAGGTCGAAATGGTCTTCGCCAGCCAGTGCATCATCCAGTCCAAGCCGCGGAGCATGCGCATCACCGTAGACGGAGCGCTGCGGCCGGGCGTCGAAGCCAAGGACGTCATCCTCTACATCATCTCCCGGCTGACCGCCTCGGGCGGCACGGGCTATTTCATCGAATTCGCCGGCGACGCGATCCGCTCCCTCTCGATGGAGGGGCGCATGACCGTCTGCAACATGAGCATCGAGTGCGGGGCGCGGGGCGGCATGATCGCTCCCGACCAGACCACGTTCGACTACCTCCGCGGCCGCGAACGCGCGCCGCAGGGCGTCGCGTTCGATCATGCCGTCGCCCGCTGGCGCGAACTTTACAGCGACGCCGACGCGGTTTTCGACAGGGAATACCGCTTCGACGCCGCCGACATCGCCCCGATGATCACTTACGGCACCAACCCCGGAATGGGTATGGCCGTCGATGCGGCAATCCCTGCCGACGCTGACCCCAAAGCGCTGAAATACATGGGATTCACCCCCGGCGAAAAGCTGCTGGGCAAACCGGTCGACTACGTCTTCGTCGGCAGTTGCACCAACGGCCGCATCGAGGACCTGCGCCTTTTCGCACGGCTGGTCGAAGGCCGCCGCAAGGCCGACGACATAACGGCGTGGATCGTTCCCGGCTCGAAAGGCGTCGAAGCCGCCGCCCGGGCCGAGGGGCTGGACAGGATTCTGGCCGACGCGGGATTCGAACTCCGCCAACCGGGTTGCTCGGCCTGTCTGGCGATGAACGCCGACAAGATTCCGGCGGGCAAATACTGCGTTTCGACCTCGAACCGCAACTTCGAAGGGCGTCAGGGCCCCGGCGCACGGACGATGCTTTCGGGCATCGCGGTAGCCGCCGCCGCTGCCGTCTGCGGACATATCGAAGACCCGCGCAAGGTGTTCAAATTCTAAAATGCAAAAAAATGGCTATTCCCAAATTCGAAACTTTCACGTCGGGGGCGGTGCCCGTCCGCACGGAAAACATAGACACCGACCAGATCATCCCGGCGCGTTTTCTGAAAGCCACCGAGCGCAAGGGATTCGGCGACAACCTCTTCCGCGACTGGCGTTACGACGCCGAAGGCCGGAAGGTCGCTTCGTTCCCGCTCAACGACAGCCGCTACGGGGGCCGCATACTGGTCGCAGGCCGCAACTTCGGGTGCGGCAGTTCGCGCGAGCACGCCGCATGGGCCATCGCCGACTACGGCTTCCGCGTCGTGGTATCGAGCTTCTTCGCCGACATCTTCCGCAACAACGCCCTCAACAACGGTCTGCTGCCGATCACGGTGAGCGACGACTTCCTCGCGGCGGTCTTCGCCGCCATAGACGACGATCCCGCGGCCCGTTTCACGGTCGATCTGGAGCGGCAGACGCTGACCGTCGAAGCCACGGGCCGCAGCGAACGGTTCGAGATCGACGCTTACAAAAAACGCTGCCTGCAGAACGGCTACGACGACGTGGATTACCTGTGCAGCATCGCCGACCAGATCCGACGGTTCGAAGCCGCCCGAAAATAGCCCGCGACGATGCTTCCCCCGGTCGAAATAATGGATACCACGCTGCGCGACGGCGAGCAGACGTCGGGCGTTTCGTTCAACGCCCGCGAAAAGCTCTCCATCGCCCGGCTGCTGCTGGAAGAACTGCGCGTCAGCCGCATCGAGATCGCCTCGGCGCGGGTCTCGCAGGGCGAACAGGAGGCCGTGCGGCGCATCGCCGAATGGGCCGCCTCCAAAGGCTACACCGACCGCATCGAGGCGCTGGGATTCATCGACGGCGGCATATCCCTCGACTGGCTCGGCGACGCCGGATGCCGCGTGGTGAACCTGCTGACCAAAGGGTCGCTCAAACACTGCCGCGAACAGCTCCGCCGCACGCCCGAAGAGCACCTCGGCGACATCCGCGCCACGATCGACCGGGCCGTCGCGCGGGGCATGCGGGTAAACGTCTATCTGGAAGACTGGTCCAACGGCATGCAGCATTCGCCGGAGTATGTCTACGCCATGTTCGACGCACTGGCCGACGCTCCCGTGCAGCGTTTCATGTGCCCCGACACGCTGGGCGTGCTCGACCCCTACGCCACCGAACGGTTCTGCCGCGATCTGGTGCGGCGCTATCCGCACCTGCGCTTCGACTTCCACGCCCACAACGACTACGATCTGGCCGTCGCCAATACCGCCGCGGCCGTGAAAGCCGGATTCCACGGGGTTCACGTCACGGTAAACGGGCTGGGCGAACGGGCCGGGAACGCCCCGCTGTCGAGCACGGTCGCCGTCCTGCATGACCGCCTGCACCGCGCCACCGGCATCGACGAAACGAAGATCAACCACGTCAGCCGCATGGTCGAAACCTACACCGGCATCCGCATTCCCGCCAACCGTCCGATCGTCGGCGAAAGCGTCTTCACGCAGTGCGCCGGCATCCACGCCGACGGCGACAACAAGAACAACCTCTACTTCAACGAACTGCTCCCCGAACGGTTCGGCCGCGTCCGCGAATACGCCCTCGGCAAGACCTCGGGCAAGGCCAACATCATGAAGAACCTCGAAACGCTGGGTATCGACCTCGACGAGGCTTCGATGCGCAAGGTGACCGAACGGGTGGTCGAGCTGAGCGACAAGAAGGAGATAGTGACCACCGAGGACCTGCCCTACATCATCGCCGACGTACTGCGGTACGATCTGGCCGAGAATCCGGTCCGCATTCTCAATTACAGCCTTTCGCTGGCGCAGGGACTGCATCCCGCGGCTTCGCTCAAGATCGAGATCAACGGACGGGAATACGAGCAGACCTCGGCCGGCAACGGCCAGTACGACGCCTTCATGCGGGCGCTGCGGCAAATCTACGAGCGCCAGCTCCGGCGCGAATTCCCGATGCTGCGCAACTACACCGTCTCGATTCCGCCCGGCGGCCGCACCGACGCCTTCGTGCAGACCATCATCACGTGGGAAATGGGCGGCAAGGTATTCAAAACGCGCGGTCTGGATGCCGACCAGACCGAAGCCGCCATCAAGGCGACGATCAAAATGCTGAACATAATCAAAACAAACTATAACGACCATGGATGTTAACATAGCCCTTTTAGCCGGCGACGGCATCGGTCCCGAGATCATCGCACAGGCCGTCAAGGCGCTGGACCGCGTCGCACAGAAGTATGCGCACAGCTTCGCCTACCGCGAAGCGCTGGTAGGCGCCTGCGCCATCGACGCCACGGGAGACCCCTACCCCGACGAAACGCACCAAATCTGCCGCGAAGCCGACGCCGTACTGTTCGGCGCCATCGGCGACCCCAAATACGACAACGACCCCAAGGCGCCGGTACGCCCCGAACAGGGGCTGCTGCGCATGCGCAAATCGCTGGGGCTGTTCGCCAACCTGCGCCCCATCGCGCTCTTCGACACGCTGGCCGACCGCTCGCCGCTCAAGGCCGAGGTGGTGCGGGGCACCGACTTCGTTTGCGTCCGCGAACTGACGGGCGGCATCTATTTCGGACGGCCGCAGGGCCGCGACGAAGGGGGCGACCGGGCCGTGGACACCTGCACCTACTCGAGGCAGGAGATCGAGCGCGTGCTGCACGTGGCCTTCCGGCTGGCCATGAGCCGCCGCCGTCGCCTGACGGTGGTCGATAAGGCCAACGTCCTCGAAACCTCGCGCTTCTGGCGCGAGATCGCCCAGCAGCTCGCGCCCCAGTACCCCGAAGTGGAGATGGATTTCATGTTCGTGGACAACGCCGCGATGCAGATCATCCGCCAGCCGACTCACTTCGACGTGATCGTCACCGAAAACATGTTCGGCGACATCCTTACCGACGAAGCCAGCGTCATCAGCGGTTCGCTCGGCATGCTTCCGTCGGCGAGCGTAGGGGCCGAAGTGGCGCTTTTCGAGCCGATCCACGGCTCCTATCCGCAGGCCGCGGGCAAGAACATCGCCAATCCGATGGCCGCGATCCTCTCGGCCGCCATGCTGCTCGAACACTTGGGGTTGGTTGCCGAAGGAAGCGCCGTCCGCGACGCCGTAAACCGGGCGCTCACCGAAGGGATCGTCACCGAGGACCTCGCCGCGCAGGGCGAGCGGCGCTATTCGACCTCCGAGGTCGGGGACTTCATCGCCGCGCATATTTAGCCGGAAATCCCGCACGCAAAAGGAGAGCCACGCACAAAAAGGGAATCCCGCACGCGAACCGGAAATCCCGCACAAAAAAAGGGCTGCAACCGCCGTGTTGCAACCCTTTTTTCATTTCCATTCTTCCCGGCATTTCGGGGCGAGGCGTCGGCTCCGGACACCCAAGCGGAGCGCACCGGGAGACTCACACTCCGGCGACGTACTCCTCCAGTGCCCCGAGATCCACAGCCAGCGGCTCCGAAACCCGCGGACGCTTCGCCAGTTCGGCAAGCCGCGGGGGCAGCGGCACCTTCGCTCCGGTCACGGGCGAGATGACCTCGCCGAACTTGGCCGGGTGGGCCGTCGAAAGGTAGAATCCCGGCCTGCCGCAGGCCACGGAAGCCGCATAGCCCACGGCGCTGTGCGGATCGGATAGATAACCGTAATTCCGGTACAGCCCGTCGATCGTGCGGCGGATCATGGCGTCGTCGCACCGAAATCCCTGCAATTCGCCGCGCAGGGCGTCCGCATCGCCGCCGCACAGCCACATCATACGCTCGAAGTTGCTCGGCGCGCCGACGTCCATCGCATTGGCCAGCGTCCGCACCGACGGCCGCGGACGGTAATCGCCCGTCCGCAGGAATTCGGGCACCACGTCGTTGGCGTTCGACGCCGCGACGAAGCCGCCGAGGGGCAGTCCCATGCGGCGCGCCAGCATGCCGGCCGAGAGGTTGCCGTAATTGCCGCTCGGCACCACGACCACCGGATTTTCGCCGCCCGACGCCTGCCGCCACTGGAAATACCCGTAGAAGTAATAGAACGCCTGCGGAATCCACCGCAGGAGGTTGATCGAATTGGCCGACGATACCCGGCGAACGGCCCTGAAGGAGCTGTCCGCGAACAGCTCCTTGACCAGCCGCTGGCAGTCGTCGAAGGTTCCGGCCACGCGCAGCGGATGGATATTGCCGCCGAGCGCGGTCATCTGACACTCCTGCAGGCGGCTGATCTTCCCTTCGGGATAGAGCAGCACCACCTCGACGCCCGGCACGTCGTAGAAACCGTGCGCCACGGCGCTGCCCGTGTCGCCCGACGTCGCCGTCAGGATCACCAGCTTGTCGTCCGCGCCGCCCAGCAGGCCGACCATGCGGCCCATGAATCCGGCGCCGAAGTCCTTGAACGCGAAGGTCGGGCCGTGGAACAGCTCCAGCGTATAGCGGCTTCCGACCGCACGCAGGGGAACCTGAAAATCGTAGATGCGGCCGATCTCCCGCTGCAAAATCCCGGCGTCGATATCTTCGCCGAAGAACAGTCCGGCCAGATACCCCGCCATCGCGGCATAGGATTCCCCGGCCAACCGCTCCGCGACCGTCATATCCGCCTGCGGAATCCGTTCGGGGACGAACAGGCCCCCGTCGGGCGCCAGTCCCGCCTCGACGGCTTCGCGCAGCGAACAGGGCCGTGCATGTGCTTTGTCTCTCGTGCTGTAGTATTTCATGGTTTTTCCTCTTTTCTTATTCTTCGATTCGCGCACCGCGGTTCGACACGCGGCCCGCATAGATGTTGCAGCCGATTCCCAGCCCGGCGAAGTGGCTCTTCATCCGTTCGGCGACCCGTTCCGAGACCGACCGGTCGGCGGCCAGCGCAAAGACCGAAGGTCCCGATCCGGCGATATTCATGGCCAGAGCGCCTTCGGAGAGCACATCCTCCTTCAAACGGTCGTAACCGGGAATGAATCCCTTGCGGTAAGGCTCCGCGACGACGTCGTGCATCGAACGGCCGATCAGCGCCACGTCGCCCAGCGCCAATCCGGCGACAAGGCCGCCGACATTGCCCCACTGCGTAACGGCATGCGCCATTGGAATCTCGCGGGGCAGCACCTCGCGCGCCTCCTTGGTGCCGACCACGATGTCGGGATGCGCCACGGCGTAGAAAAAGTCGTCGGGCACCGGCAGGCGGATGATGTCCAGCGGCCCGTACCCGCGGATCAGCACCACGCCGCCCAGCAGGGCCGGACCGACGTTGTCGGCATGGGGCGTGCCGCCGATCAGCGCTTCGCCCATCATGGCGAACTCCACCAGCCGTTCCGCAGAAAAGGGACGGCCCAGCAGCTCGTTCAGCCCGTAGACGGCGGCGGCCGACGAGGCGGCGCTCGATCCGATGCCGCTTCCGGGGGCTATCTTTTCGAGGATCGTGATTTCGACCCGCACGGGCTGTCCGTACGCATCGAGCAAGGCCGTGACGGCCGGAGTTATGACGTTGTCTTCGGGTTTTTCGGGAAGCTTCTTCCCGCTCTCGTTGCGGATCTCAAGCCCGCCCGCGCCCGCTTCGGCGCCGACCTCGATCCGGTCGCCCACGCCGTCGAGCGTCAAGCCCATGATGTCGAAGCCGCAACCCAGATTCGCCACCGTTCCGGGGGCGAAAACCTTGATATGTTTCATGGTAAAATCTTCTTTGAATTAAACTGCCTCTGATTGAAAATCCGGGTTTCCGCCCCGGCAGCCTCGGCCGGGTGTGCATACGCAGATGCTTCTGACGGAAAAAAACAAACTAAACCCCCACAGGGGTTGTAGTTGTAGCGGCAGTCGCGGAAATAACAGAGACGGCGGCATACGCCGTCGGAGCGCAGGCGTTCCCGCACTCTCCGAACATCGTATGATTCCGTTTCATATCCATCAGGGGCAAATATAAAACAAAAATTTTTAATATCCAAATCAAGTGACGAATCGTAAGATGCCGTCCAAATAATCCGAAAGGGTTTTCGCCCGAAACAAACAGCACAAAAAGGCTGGATACACCTATAATAATATACAAACCGTAAGATGTTTCACCGCAAATCAGACATAAAATTCATGCTATCGGCTCCAAAATGGGATTTAAGGCCAAAAACAGCAGTTTTAAATTGTAAGCAAACGGCGAATGAGAGCTAAAAATAAAAACCTGAGAAAGCGATCTGCTTCCGAAATATCACATTATTAAATTTCTTTAGGAATTTATTTGTACGTCTGATTTTATATCCTTATCTTTGAAACGGAACAAATACAGAAATCCGGCTATGACCGCTCTGAATCATTCGAATAATAACGTCATTAATCTGCTGCTCGTCGTCACTACAGGATAACGGGAGAAAGGTGATACGTATATTCGAAAGATTATAAAACAAGCCTTTCTCCCGTGGAGAAAGGTTTTTTTGTTACCCGGGCGATCCGCCGGAAGCGAATACGCCGAAAAAAGAGATGAAGATGAAACACACACTCAGAAGCGCCGTCACGACGACGGGCCGCCGCATGGCCGGCGCCAGAAGTCTCTGGCGCGCCAACGGCATGCGTGAAGAACAGTTCGGCCGGCCGGTCATCGGCATCGCCAATTCGTTCACCCAGCTGGTGCCGGGGCATGTCCACCTGCACGAAATCGGGCAGTACGTCAAACAGCGCATCGAAGCCTGCGGATGCTTCGCCGCGGAATTCAACACCATCGCCGTAGACGACGGAATCGCCATGGGGCACGACGGTATGCTCTACTCGCTCCCCTCGCGCGAAATCATCGCCGACAGCGTCGAATATATGGCCAACGCCCACAAGGTCGATGCGCTGATCTGCATCTCGAACTGCGACAAAATCACCCCCGGAATGCTGATGGCCGCCATGCGGCTCAACATCCCGGCGGTCTTCGTATCGGGAGGGCCGATGGAGGCGGGCAAATTCGACGGGAGGAACATCGACCTGATCGACGCGATGGTCATGGCCGCCGACGACGCCTACAGCGACGAGCAGATCGCGCGCGTCGAACGCTGCGCCTGTCCCGGCTGCGGCTCGTGTTCGGGCATGTTCACGGCCAATTCGATGAACTGCCTGACCGAAGCGCTGGGACTCTCGCTGCCGGGCAACGGCACGATCGTCGCCACGCACGCCAACCGCCGCCGGCTGTTCGAAGACGCCGCGGCGCTGATCGTCCGCAACGCCGAACGCTACTATTTTCTGGGCGACGAATCGGTGCTCCCGCGTTCGGTCGCCACCAAAGCCTCGTTCGAAAACGCCATGTCGCTCGATATCGCCATGGGCGGCTCGACCAATACGGTGCTGCATCTGCTGGCCGTGGCCCACGAAGCCGGCGTGGATTTCACGATGCAGGACATCGACCGCCTTTCGCGCCGGATTCCGGTGCTCTGCAAGGTGGCTCCCAACTCGCAGTATCACATACAGGACGTCAACCGCGCCGGCGGCATCCTCTCCATTCTGGGCGAACTGGCGCGCGCCGGCCTGCTCGACACCTCGGTCCCGCGCATCGACGGGCGGACGCTCCGCGAGGCGATCGACGCCTGCGACCTGCGCAGCGAAACGCTGACCGATGCGGCCCTGCGCCGCTGGCTGAGCGCCCCCGCAGGGCTTTACAGCCGGGAACTGGGCGCACAGCACTCCTATTACGACGCTCCCGACACAGACCGTGCGGCAGGCTGCATCCGCGACGTCGAACACGCCTACTTCCACGACGGGGGACTGGCCGTGCTGACGGGCAACATCGCCCGCAGCGGCTGCATCGTCAAGACGGCGGGCGTCGATGAGTCGCTGCACGTTTTCCGCGGCCGCGCACGGGTCTACGAATCGCAGGAACAGGCCATCAAGGGCATCCTCGGCGACGAGGTGCAGGCGGGCGACGTGGTCGTCATCCGCTACGAAGGCCCCAAGGGCGGCCCCGGCATGCAGGAGATGCTCTATCCCACGTCGTACCTCAAATCCAAGCACCTCGACAAAGTCTGCGCGCTGATTACCGACGGCCGCTTTTCGGGCGGCACGTCGGGACTCTCGATCGGCCACGTCTCGCCCGAAGCCGCGTCCGGGGGCGAAATCGCCGTCGTCCGCACGGGCGATGAGATCGAGATCGACATCCCGCATCGCTCGATACGCCTCATGGCAGACGACGCCGAAATCGCCGCGCGGATGGCCGCGCAAGAGCATTTCCGCCCCGCCGCACGCGACCGCAAAGTCCCCGCTTCGCTGCGCGCCTACGCCAAGCTGGTCAGCTCGGCCGACAAGGGGGCCGTACGTATCGTCGATGAAGAATAAGAAAACAGAAGCCGCTATGAATACGACGGAAACAAACAAGGCCGGACAGCAGCCCGGCCCCTCCATCACGGGAGCGCAGGCCCTGATCGAATCGTTCCTGCGCGAGGGCGTCGATACGATCTTCGGTTATCCCGGCGGGGCGATCATCCCCGTCTACGACGCACTCTACGACTACCGCGACCGCCTGCGCCACATCCTCGTCCGCCACGAACAGGGCGCCGTACACGCCGCGCAGGGCTACGCCCGCGTCAGCGGCCGCGTGGGAGTCTGTCTGGTCACCTCCGGACCCGGCGCCACCAACACCGTGACGGGACTCGCCGACGCGCTGATGGACTCCACGCCACTGGTGCTCGTAACCGGGCAGGTCGGTTCGTCGCTGCTGGGCACCGACGCCTTTCAGGAGACTAATTTCGTCGGCATCACGCAGGCCGTCACCAAATGGAACTGTCAGGTCAAGCGCACCGAAGAGATTCCGGGCGCCATCGCCAAGGCGTTCTACATCGCCCGTTCGGGCCGTCCCGGTCCCGTAGTCGTGGACATCACCAAGGACGCCCAGTGCGGAACGGCCCCGTTCAGCTACGAGAAAGTGGCTTCGATCCGCAGCTACGTCCCCGCATCGGTTCCCTCCGAAGAGCGCATCGACGAAGCGGTCGGGCTGATCGACGCCGCACAGCGGCCGCTGGTCATGGTCGGGCAGGGCGTGATCCTGAGCGGCGGCGAAGCGGAACTGCGCGCCTTCCTCGACAAGAGCGGCATGCCCGCCGCATCGACCCTGCTGGGGCTTTCGGCCCTGCCGACCGACTCGCCGCAGTACGTCGGCATGCTGGGCATGCACGGCAATTACGGTCCCAACATCAAAAACCGGGAATGCGACCTGCTCCTCGCCGTGGGCATGCGTTTCGACGACCGCGTGACGGGCAATCCGGGCTGTTTCGGGGCGAACGCCAAAATCATCCACCTCGAAATCGACCCCGCGGAGATCGGCAAGATCGTCCCGGCCGACGTCGCGCTGGTCGGCGACGTGAAACAGACCCTTCCGCTGCTCACAGAGCGCATACGGGCACGCAGCCACCGGGCGTGGATCGACGAATTCCGCGCCTGCGACAAGATCGAATACGAGAAGGTGATCCGCCGGGCGGTCCATCCCGCCGAAGGCCGTATCCGCATGGGCGAAGCGGTCGCCGCCGTGGCCCGCGCCTACGACAACGACGCGGTGCTGGTGACCGACGTGGGCCAGCAGCAGATGTTCGCGGCCCGCTATTTCGGATTCCGCCGCAGCCGGAGCATGGTGACTTCGGGTGGGCTGGGGACGATGGGCTTCGGACTTCCCGCGGCCATCGGGGCCAAGCTGGGCGCCCCCGACCGCGAAGTGTGCCTTTTCGCGGGCGACGGCGGCCTGCAGATGACCATTCAGGAGCTGGGCACGATCTTCCAGTCGCAGGTGGCCGTGAAGATCGTCCTGCTGAACAACTCGTTTCTGGGCATGGTCCGCCAGTGGCAGGAACTTTTCTACGACCGCCGCTATTCGTTCACCGAGCTGAAAAACCCCGATTTCGGGCTGATCCCCCGCGGCAACGGCATCGCCTACCGCTGCGTCGAGCGGCGCGGGGAACTCGCCGACGCCATCGCCGAGATGCAGGCCTGCCGGGGCGCATACCTGCTCGAAGTGCGCGTCGAGAGCGAAGACAACGTATTTCCCATGGTGCCGGCCGGCGCGCCCGTCGCGGCGATCCGGCTGGAGTAAAACCGAACGAGCAATGGAAGAACAGGAATATATCATCACCGTATTTTCGGAAAACAAGGTGGGTCTGCTGAACCAGATCACCACGGTTTTCACCAGCCGCGACGTCAATATCGAGAGCCTTACGACCTCCGAATCGGCGCTGGCGGGCATCCATAAGTTCACGATCGTCGTCCGCACCGGGCCGGAACGGGTCGAAAAGCTGGTACGGCAGATCGAAAAGAAGATCGACGTGCTGAAGACCTTCGTCTACACCTCCGACGAAGTGGTGCAGCAGGAGATCGCACTCTACAAGGTGACGCGCAGCCGCAGCGTCGAGCGCCTCGTGCGCCAGCACAACGTCCGCATCCTCGAAATCGACGACGACTACATCGTGGTCGAGAAGACGGGCCACAAGGCCGAGACCAAGGAGCTGTTCCGCCTGCTGCAGCCCTACGGCGTGCAGCAGTTCGTGCGCAGCGGCATCGTGGCCATCATCAAATCGCGGCGCGAACTGCTCAACGAGTATCTCGAGGAGCTGGAACGCAGCAGACAACAGACGAATTCAAATCACTTTTAAATCATACTAATTATGGCAAAGATCAATTTCGGCGGAGTCGAAGAAAATGTTGTTACGCGCGAGGAGTTTCCCTTGGAGAAAGCCCGCGAAGTCCTGAAAAACGAAACCATCGCCGTCATCGGCTACGGCGTGCAGGGGCCGGGGCAGTCGCTCAACCTCAGGGACAACGGCCTGAACGTCATCGTAGGCCAGCGCGAGGGCAGCAAAAGCTGGGACAAGGCCGTCGCCGACGGCTGGGAGCCGGGCAAGACGCTCTTCGGCATCGAAGAGGCCGCCGAGCGTGCGACGATCATCCAGTACCTGCTGTCCGACGCGGGTCAGATCGCCGTATGGCCCACCATCGAAAAGCACCTCACGCCGGGCAAGGCGCTCTACTTCTCGCACGGTTTCGGCATCACCTATAAGGAGCGCACGGGCATCGTGCCCCCGGCCGACGTGGACGTGATCCTGATCGCCCCCAAAGGTTCGGGCACCTCGCTGCGGCGCATGTTCCTGCAGGGCCGCGGGCTGAATTCGAGCTATGCGGTCTTTCAGGACGCCACGGGCCGCGCCTTCGAGCGCGTGGTGGCGCTGGGCATCGGCGTAGGTTCGGGCTACCTGTTCGAAACCGACTTCAAACGCGAAGTCTACTCCGACCTGACGGGCGAACGCGGTACGCTGATGGGCGCCATTCAGGGCATCTTCGCCGCCCAGTACGAGACGCTCCGCGCCAACGGCCACACCCCTTCGGAAGCCTTCAACGAGACGGTCGAGGAGCTGACGCAGTCGCTCATGCCGCTGGTCGCCGAGAACGGCATGGACTGGATGTACGCCAACTGCTCGACCACGGCCCAGCGCGGCGCGCTGGACTGGTGGAAGCGGTTCCGCGACGCTACGAAGCCCGTCTTCGAAGAGCTTTACCGCGAAGTCGCCGCCGGCAACGAGGCCCAGCGTTCGATCGACCTCAACAGCAAGCCCGACTACCGCGAGAAGCTCAACGAAGAACTGCGCCAGATGCGCGAAAGCGAGATGTGGCAGACCGGCGCCGTGGTGCGCAAACTGCGGCCCGAAAACAACTGACGCAATGCGGGCGACGCCGGGGACGTGCGGAACGTCCGTCCCCGGCATCGGCCGAACCGCCGGCGGCGCACGCCGCACGCCCGGCTTATCCTATTGACAAACCCCGGAACCTGCTTTTCCAAAAGGAGGGTTCCACGACAACAAACGAACAGAAAATGTGTGGATTCGTAGGACTATTTGACATCCGGCAGAAATCGGATGCGCTGCGTACGCAGGTGCTGAAAATGTCGAAAAACATCCGGCACCGGGGACCCGACTGGTCGGGCGTCTACTGCGGCGAGCGGGCGATTCTCTCCCACGAGCGGCTTTCGATCGTCGATCCCCAATCGGGCGGGCAGCCCCTTTTCAGCCGCGACGGGAAGCTGGTGCTGGCCGTCAACGGCGAGATATACAACCATCGGGAAATCCGCGACGAGCTGGCCGGGGAGTACGATTTCCAGACAGGCTCGGACTGCGAGGTGATCCTGCCCCTTTACCGGAAAATGGGCGTCGGGCTGCTCGAAAAGATCAGCGGGATCTTCGCTTTCGCGCTGTACGACATCGAAAACGACGAATACCTGATCGCCCGCGATCCCATCGGCGTCATCCCGCTCTACATCGGCTGGGACCGCGACGGGCAGTTCTACGTGGCCTCGGAGCTGAAAGCCCTCGAAGGGGTCTGCACCACGATCCGGCCCTTCCTGCCGGGCCACTACTGGTCGAGCAAAGAGGGGAAAATGGTCCGCTGGTACGACCGCGACTGGTTCGAATACGACGCCGTGAAAGACAACGGTGTCGACATTCCGGCCCTGCGCGCCGCCCTCGAAGCGGCCGTCAAGCGACAGCTGATGTCCGACGTACCCTACGGCGTACTGCTCTCGGGAGGTCTCGACTCGTCGATCATCTCGGCCGTGGCGCGGAAATTCGCCGACCGGCGCGTCGAGTCGCACGACCGCGACCGGGCGTGGTGGCCCCGGCTCCACTCCTTCGCCATCGGACTCGAAGGCTCCCCCGACCTCGCGGCGGCCCGCAAGGTGGCCGACCGGATCGGCACCGTGCACCACGAAATCCATTACACCATTCAGGAGGGTCTCGACGCCTTGCGCGACGTGATCTACTTCATCGAGACGTACGACGTGACCACCGTACGGGCATCGACGCCGATGTACCTGCTGGCGCGCGTCATCAAATCCATGGGTATCAAGATGGTGCTTTCGGGCGAGGGCGCGGACGAAGTCTTCGGCGGGTATCTCTATTTCCACAAGGCTCCCGATGCCCGCGCATTCCACGAGGAGACCGTGCGCAAGGTCGGCAAGCTCCACCTCTACGACTGCCTGCGGGCCAACAAGTCGCTCTCCGCATGGGGCGTCGAGGGGCGCGTGCCGTTCCTCGACAAGGAGTTTCTGGACGTGGCCATGCGCATCAACCCCGAGGCGAAGATGGCCAAGGACGGGCGTATCGAAAAGTGGATTCTGCGCAAGGCTTTCGAAGAGATGCTTCCCGAAGAGATCGTCTGGCGGCAGAAGGAACAGTTCTCCGACGGCGTGGGCTACGGCTGGATCGACACCCTGAAGCGGATCACCTCCGAAGCGGTCTCCGACCGCGAAATGGAGCACGCCGCCGAGCGGTTCCCGATCAACCCGCCCCGCAACAAGGAGGAGTATTATTACCGCACGATCTTCGAGGAGCACTTCCCGTCGCAGACCGCGGCGCAGTGCGTTCCTTCGGTGCCCTCCGTAGCGTGCAGCACCGCCGAAGCGCTGGCTTGGGACGCGGCCTTCCGCGGCAAGAACGACCCCTCGGGCCGTGCCGTGCTGGGTGTCCACAACACCGACCTGACGCACGGTTAGCCCCGCATACGCTTAAAACACTTCGCCAACCGAACCTTCCGAAAACTTCAGCATGTTTTAAGCAGAGGGAGGCCCCGGAATCCGGGGCCTCCCTAAGTTTATCCGGGAGCACGCTTGCGAAGCGCTCCCCGGCAGCTTTCGCCGCCGAAACGCAGCGCCGCGGCCCGGCATGCCGGAGACGGTTATTCGATGCCGCGGATATGTTTCTCCCACTTCCACGCCGCAGCCAGCGTCTCGTCGAGCGAACGTTCGGCCTTCCAGCCCAGTTCATTGTTGGCATACGAGGGATCGGCCCAGATCGCCACGATGTCGCCCGCACGGCGGCCCACGATCTTGTAGTTGAGTTTCAGGTTGTTCACCTCTTCGAACTTACGCACCAGTTCGAGCACCGAAACGCCGCGTCCCGTGCCGATGTTGAAGATTTCGTACTTCTCTTTGTTCTTTCCCTCGATCATGCGCGCGATCGCCGTCACATGGGCTTTGGCGAGGTCCACCACGTCGATATAGTCGCGGATGTTCGAGCCGTAGGGCGTCGGATAGTCGTCGCCGAAGACCGAAAGGCATTCGCGGAGTCCGGCGGCCGTCTGCGTGATGTAGGGAACCAGATTCTGCGGCACGCCGCGCGGCAGTTCGCCGATCAGGGCCGAAGGATGCGCGCCGATGGGGTTGAAATAGCGCAGGGCGATGCCCTTCATGCCGTCGTAGGCCGCCAGCGAATCGCGCAGGATGTCCTCGCACATCTGCTTGGTGTTGCCGTAGGGCGAAGTCGCGGGCTTGCGGGGCGTCTGCTCCGTCACGGGCAGCTTGTCGGCCTCGCCGTAAACCGTACACGACGACGAGAAGACGATGTTGCGACGACCGAACTCACGCATCAGATCGATGACGTTCATAAACGACGTGAGGTTGTTGCGGTAGTATTCCAGCGGCTTGCTGACCGACTCGCCCACGGCTTTCGACGCCGCGAAGTGAATCACCGAGTCGAAGTCGTACTTTTCGAACACTTTGCGGAAGGCGTCGCGGTCGCAGCAGTCCGCCTTTTCGAACGGCACCTCGACGCCCGTGATCCTGCGGACTCCCTCGACTGCGTCCATGTCGCTGTTCGAGAGATTATCGACGATCACCACGTCGTAACCGGCGCCGATCAGTTCCACGGCGGTATGCGAACCGATATAACCGGCGCCGCCGCTGACCAAAACACACGATTTTTTCATAAGTTGAGGTTTTTATTTGAGTCACAAATATAACAAGAAAAAGCGGTTATCCCTCAAAACCGGCCGAAATCCTGAGTCTCCGGCCAGAAAAAACCCGCTCCGGACTTCGGCGGGAAGTCCCGGAGCGGGCCGTAAAAATCCGGAACGGGTCCCGGAAGCCGCCGGAAAAATTTGCCGGACGCCGCCCCAAATGTGTGCCGGACGCCGCCCCAAATGTGTGCCGGACGCCGCCCCAATGCGCGCCGTCCCCCCGGAGGAGTTTGCCGGATCAGAGCTTTTCGCCCAGTTCGCGCGGCAGGTAGAACGTATCGTTGCGGTCGATATAAACCGCAACCGAACCCAGTTTCAGAGGCTTGCCGTCGAGATAGGCGACCGAACCGAAGGCCGGCACGCGCAGCGTACGGCGCCCCTTGCGGACCGTCAGGCAGGGCGTCTGCCCTTCGCCTGCCGAGATCGAGCACTCCGCGCCGCGGAACACCTCGGTATGCGGCGCGAACAGTTCGCCGGTAAGTTCCTCCAGCGGACGCTGCAAGCCGAGCAGGTCGGCCATATAGGCGTTGATCTCCGTATTGGTATTGCGCCCCACGGGCAGATCGCCCGCCGGGTGGTAGACCGCCAGAAAGACGTCCTCGGCGGTATGGCTGCCGCTGAGGAACCCGAAATGAGTTCGGGAGGTCACGATGCGGGCGATACTCGACACCATGTTCACGCTGTTGGCGACTTTCATGTAGTCGGCCTCGGTATAGTTGCGCGAGCTTTGAAGCAGGGCCACTTCCCCGTCCGTAAGCTCGATGCCTGTGTATTCGCGGAACAGGGGGCGAATCTGCTCCGGCTGCGCCTTGAGCAGGATTTTTTCGAGTCCCGAAGCCGTGCGGCGCACCTTCGAAATATTCAGATAGGCCGAATCGAGTCCTTTGGAGGTGTAATCCTTATAGGACGCATCGCCGAAGCTCAGGCCCGAAGTGCCGTGGTCGGGCATGATGACCACGGCCGTCTGCCCGTCGCGGCGGGCGAAATCGAGCGCCACGCCCACCGCCTTGTCGAAGGCCAGCATCTCGGTAATCACCCCGACCGGGTCTTTGGCATGCGCCGCCATATCGACGCGGCTGCCCTCGACCATCAGGAAAAAACCGTTTTCATGCTTCGCCAGCACATCCAGCGCCTTGGCCGTCATCTCGGCCAGCGACGGCTGTTCGGCATCGTCCCGGTCGAGGTCGTAATTCATGTTGCCCCGCGCGAAGAGCGACCACACGGGGCCTTTTCCGTCGTAGGCGCGGAACGCCGCGGCATCCTGCTCGATGAGCGTCGTGCCGCTGCCGCGCAGATACTCCCGCATGGCATCCGTCACCTGCTTCCGGCCGCCGCCGAACACCACGTCCAGATCGTTGGCCGCCATCTGCGCCGCCAGCACCGAATAGGCGTGGCGGGAATAGTAATGCGAAGCGCAGGCGGCGGGCGTCGCATGACAGAAATCGACCGTCACGACGAGTCCCGTAGCCTTGCCCCGGTCGTACTTGGCCGCTTCGAGCAGCGTCGCAAGCGGCTGATAAGCCCGTCCGGGATCGACCTCGACGATATCCTGCGCAGGATTGGACGCCGGGTAGACCGAAATATTGCCCGCCTGCTGGGGCATGCCGGTCATGTAGCCCGACATGGCCGGGGCCGAGCAGGGAATCGGCGAATCGGACGAGAAGCTCCCGACCAGCCCGCAAAGGCAGGAATCGAGGCTGAGCGTCCGCTGCGAAGGGTCGTTGTAGAATTTATACCAGCGGGCGGCGGAGAGGACGCTCGTGGAGGTTCCGTCGGGAATCATCACGATCACGTTGCGGACCGGGGCGACGGATTTGCGGTAGAACGGCTGCGCCCCGGCCGCCAGCGCGGCGAAGAGCAGGAGCAGCAGGATTGCACTTCTTTTCATCATAATTTATTGCGGTTTTACGGTTGTTTCACACCGAATACCGGCCGATGAGGTACGAAAGGAGTTTTCGCTTCGTTCGGATCATGTCGATCGGGCGGCAAAACGGTAGTAAAGATACGAAAAAACAAGAAAATAGGAAAGAATACGAAAAATAAGGAAACATTTATGTTTGAAAATCGCCGGGGAACGGCCCGCCCGCAAAAGGAGGTCCGCACCCCGGCGATCGGCCGGACGGCACTCCGCAAAAGGAAGTGCCGCCGAATATCGGACGGAGGAGCAGCAGGCAGAAATCCGGCCGCCCTCCGTCCGCTTCGTTACTTCACGCAGGCTCCCATCGCCGAGGTTCCCTCGCGCGAAAGCCCCGTCTGGTCGAAGCCCGTGATTTCAGGCCCGATCTGCGGATCGAAGCCCTGCCCGAGCACCGACAGGTCGGCATAGGGCATTCCCAGTGTCCGGGCGGGATTATCCGCCCCCAGCAGCAGGCAGGTCTGCGTCGGGCCGCCGTTACCGGCCAGCGGGCCGAGCATCGTCGCAGGATCGAAACTGCCGCCCTGCACCACCGCCTTGTCAGCCCCGTACACGACGCTTCCGTTTACGGCATACGAGAGCACCGCAGGCAGGTTGGACGCCGCAGCGGCACTGGCGTTGGTTCCTACCAGATCGTCGCCGCCGCCGGCCGCCGTATTGCCCGACACGACCGTATTGTAGACGTTCATCGTCGTATAGGGCGTGAACTCCACGCCGCCGCCCACGAACAGCGACTTGTTCGCGGTCACCGTACAGCTGACGAGCGTCATCTTGGACTCCTTGCCCGAAGCCCCGTACAAAGCGATGCCGCCGCCGTTGCCGCCCGTATTGCCGTGTACGGTGCAGTTCACCAGCACCGTCTCAGAATACTCGCGGCTGTAAACGGCACCTCCGCGGCGGGAGTTCTTGCCCGCATCCGTCCGGTTGTCACAGAGCGTACTGTTGAATATGTACGTATAGGACGGAGCGCTGCTGCTGAAAGTATAAACGCCGCCGCAGACACCGGTAGCGGAATTGCCCCGCACGGTGCAGCGGTCCATATAGACGACCGAAGCTTCGTTGAGCAGGGCGGCGCCGTTGCCGTTGCTGCATTCGTTCTCCGAGATTTCGGTGTCCGTCAGCGACACTTCGGAACCGGCGACGATGCAGATGCCGGCGCAGTCCTTGCCCGAATTGTTCTGCGTGATTTTGCAATTCACGATATCGACCGCCGCATTGCCGACCGTGACGCCTCCGCCGCGGGAGATGTAGAAACGCGCACCGTTGAGCGTGTAATACGAAGCCGTTCCCGAGCACAGGCCGTCGGTAATGGTCAATCCCTTCATCAGCACCTTCCAGCCGTCGGCTTTGGCCGCCGTGACGCAAACCACATGGTAAGCATGCCGCCCCCCGGAGAGACGGCCGCTCAGGACGGTCGGATTGGCGACCGGATCGGCGACGGCGCCCGTCGCGGCATCGGCCGGATAACCGCCGATCAGCGAAACGTTGGCCGAAATCTCGAACGTGGCGTCCTCGTCCGCGCCTTTGCTTCCGGCAAGGCTCTCCTCAGGGACGTAGGTTCCGGCAGCTACATGGATGAAATTCCCGTTGATGCTCTTCGACAGCGCGTTGTGCAGCGTGGTCGCCGTCTCCCACGTCATACCGTCGTTGTCCGCACTGCCGTCGGTCTTGACGTACCAGTGCACTTCGAGGTCCTCGGGGGAACTGGGCGCCTGAACGACACGGATCGACTGCGTATATTCGGCGGTAATCCATGCCGTAATCCGGCCTTCGCGCTCGAAAAGGGTCTTGTTCGGGCTTACGGTAAAAGAGAATTCGCCGTCTCCCGTGCCGTTCTCCACTTCGCCCAGCAGAATCCAGTCCGCTTCGGACCTGACCCGCCACGGCAGATTCGATTTGATGGGGACGGTGAAGTTTCCGCCCGCCTTTCCGACCTCGACGTCGTCCCCCAGCGTAATGACGGGATCCTTCGGCGTGAATTTCCGGTCGGTCTTATCCTCCTCGCAGGACCACGCCGTACACGCGCAGAGCCCCGCAAGCAGAATCATTCCATATTTTCTGATCTTCTTCATAATTGATTGCATGTGTTAAATCGGTTATTTGTCGGAAACGATCAGCAGTCCGTTGCACACGGCGCGTTCTACGCCGCCGCCGTCGGTCGGCCAGTTGCGGATTTCGAAACGGTCTTCGGCCGTGAAGCCGGGCGTATTGCGCACGAAGAAGGTCGAGGAGCCGCCGCCGTCGAGATTAATGGCGTCGTATGCGCCGACAGCCTTCATAAACTGCCCCAGTTCGACGAACGACATCCCGTTCGAATAGTAGAAGTTGCGGCCGTCTACGACCATGATCCAGACCTTCGTCCCGTCCTCGGAGACTCCGATGCAGGTGCGGGGTTCCACCGACAGGTCGTCGGGGTCGGGCGGCATGGGGACGGATCCGTCGTCGACCAGCACCGGACCGCCGCCCACGGCTTCGTAGATGACCTTCGAAGCGGCGATTTCGTCGTAATCGGCCGCGGCCGCGGCAATGGCCCTTCTGTCGGTCCGGATTGCGAAAAAGCTGCGCGGACGCACGGGCGTCGCGTTGAACACGGTCTTTTGCGCGACGCCGTCTTTCCAGAAGATTCCCTGCGGTCCCTTCTGCGCTTCGCTGCCGAAATCGGCATTCGTACCGCCCAGCACCCGGTGTCCTTCGGCGTCGACGTGCATCGCCTGCTGCGTCACCGGTTCGAATCCGACGCCGATCGGCTTGTCGAAAGGCGTACAGACTTCGAGCGTTACGTCGGGCGAAGTCAGATCGACTTCGAAAAAGAACGCCGACATGGCAAGTCCCGACATCGAAAGGTAACGCAGCTCCGTAACGGAAGCGCCGTTGGCCAGCACGTAGGTCGAATCGACCGAAATGTGGGCGATCAGATTCGTCCCTTCGACCAGTTTGCGGCCGATCTCGCTTCGGGGAACGGCCTCGTACCGGGTATATTCGGGGTCGTCGTTGCAGCCGCAGAGCGCGAAGCCCGCCAGCACGAAAAGCCCGGAAAAAAGCAATTTGATATAACAGTAGTTTTTCATGGTTCGGTCGTTTTAGGATTTAATAGCCGGGGTTGGGTTCCAGCAGCGGATTCAACTGCAGTTCCTTGCCGGGGATGGGGAGCAGCAGCTGGAATTTCTGGATGCCGAGACGTTCGATCGCCCTGCCCGTGCGCACCATATCGTGATAGATGAAGTTCTCGCCCAGCAGTTCGCGGCGGCGTTCGTCGAGAACGGCGTCGATATAGGCGTCGTCGGAAGCCGGATAAATGTCGTCGAGTCCGCGTTCGCGGCGCAGTTCGTTCAGGCGTCCGAGGCCCTTGGCGCGGCCCTGCGCTTCGGCGCTGATAAGGTACAATTCGGCGATGCGCGACACGATCACGGGATCCTTGCCGGTCTGGCCGCTGGGATACTTGTTCAGGCAGTCCGTACCGGCGATATTGATGACGCTCATCTCCTTGCGCGTATCGTTGGCGTCGAAAAGCGCCACGGTAGACGCGGGCAGCCGGTACACGCCCTGTCCCTTGTTGGGATGGCCGTAGGTATAGAACAGGTCGCTGATGTTGATCGACGACTCTTCGGAGATGTTCTCGAAGGCGAAAATAATTTCGGTATTGGCCTTCTTGCGGAAAATCTTGTCGAACGAATCGAGCTTATAGGGTCCCGACGTGATGAGGTCCTCGGCCAGACGCGCCGCCTCGGACATCTTGCCCTGCGAAAGCATCACGCGGGCCTTGAGCGCCAACGCCGCGTTACGCGACACGTAATAGTAGCTTTCGCTGGCGTCGAGCAGCGAAGCCGCCGTATCGAGGTCCTCCTCGATCAGCGCCCAGACATCGGCGGCCGGACTGCGGGGCAGTTTGTCGAGCGTATTCTCGCGCAGCAGCGGCACGCCGCCCCAGCGCGACACGAGGCAGAAATAGATATAAGCCCGGAAATAGTACGCTTCGCCTCTGGCGCGGATGCTGACCTCCGAATCGGGGAATTTCGCCGTCACGGCCAGCAGATTATTGACCTGATAGAGCGCGCTGTAATAGCCGTTCCAGCCATTGACGATCGACGAGTTGAGCGGACTGAGCGTCGAATTGATGACGTCGATCGGGTTGTAGTTCGATTGGGTGATGTCGCCGCCCAGAATATCGCACATGATGAACGACCGGGTCTGCGGTTCGTTCTGTACACGGTTGTACATGCCCAGACGCAGCGCCGGCAGGTCCTTCTCGGTTACGGCCTCGGGCGGAATGGCCGAATGCGAATATTGGTCGAGCATATTCGAGCAGGAGCTGAGCAGGCCGAGCGAACAGAGCAGCAATACGGTTATATATTTCATGGTTGTCAGCATTTTTAGAATGTTACATTAAGACCGAAGCAGAACATGCGCGGCTGGGGAACGGAAAAATTATCGACGCCCATAAAGCGCGGATCGAGGTTGTTGCTCACCTCGGGGTCCCAGCCCGAATAGGGGGTCGCCAGCCAGAGATTGTCCCCCTGAAAATAGACGCGCAGCGACTTCATGGCCAGCCTGCGGCTGATCTTTTCGGGGAAAGTATAGGAGAGCGTCAGCGATCGCAGACGCAGGAACGAACCGTCTTCGAGCCAGCGGTCGGAGTTGCGGGTGTTGTTCGTATCGCCGCTCACCGAGCGCGGATGGAGATTCGTCGAGCCGGGACCCGTCCAGCGGTTGCGGGCCTCCTCGGCCAGCACGCCGTTCTTGTGTCCCAGTTTGGAGGTGTTGATCTTCCATGCCGCATAGACGTCGTTGCCGTACATGTAGGTAAAGAAGACGTCGAGCGAAATCCCCTTGTAACGGAAGGTGTTGTTCCAGCCGCCCGAAAAATAGGGATTCGAGGAGCCGATCACCTGACGGTCGTTGTCGTTGATCAGGTTGTTGTCGTCCACGTCGCGCCATTTCACGTCGCCGGCGCGGATACCCTGCGCATACTGCTCCGCGGGCACTTCGCCGTCGTACTGGTAGATACCGTCCATAACGAAGAGATAGAACGCGCCGACCTCCTTGCCGACCTGCAGCGCGCGGTTGGCGCCGATCGAGATCGGCTTGTCGTCGCCCAGCAGCTCGGTGAGCTTGTTGCGGTTGGTGGCGATGTTGAACTGCGACAGCCACGACAGGGGACCGAAATTGAAATGGGTGTTGATCGTCAGCTCGGCGCCGATGTTGCGCATCGACCCGATGTTGCTGATGATGCTCGTCACGCCCGTCGTACTGTGGATCGGCGTGCTGTAGAGCAGGTCCTTGGTCTTCTTGTAATAGGCGTCCGCCATGATGTTCACGCGCCCCTTGAACAGCGTGATGTCGAACCCGGCGTCGAACTGGTCGGCCTTCTCCCACGTCAGGTCGCGGTTGCCGAAAGTCGAAACCGCGATGCCGCTGCCGTTGCCGTAGTTGTAGCCGCCCGACATGAGCGCCTGATAGGCGTAGGAGCCGATACCCTCCTGATTGCCGGTCTTGCCGTAGCTGATGCGGAACTTAAGCTCCGTATCGCTGTCCTTCATGAAATTCTCCTTGGAAATGTTCCAGCCCAGCGACACCGACGGGAACCAGCCCCAGCGGTTGTCGCGCGCGAATTTCGACGAGCCGTCGGTGCGCAGCGTGGCCGTCAGCACATAACGGTCCTTGTAGGAAAACGTCGCACGGCCGAAATAGGACTCCATGGCGTAGTCGGAAAGCGATCCCGAATAGGCGTCGAGCGAAGAGGCCACGCCCACCACGTCGAACGACGGCGAGGGAAATCCGCTGCCGTCGAGTTTGGCCGAACGGGTGGTCACCTTCTGGAACGAATGACCCAGCATGGCGCTGAGCGAGAAGTCGCCGAACTTGTCGTTGTAAGTCGCGAAATTCTCCACGAGGATATTCTTGATCGTCCGGTTGTAATCGACGATGCGGCCCACACCCTTGCCGTAAGGGTGGTTTTCGTTGTAGTAGGTATAGTCGTAAATCTGCGTGATGTCGGTATTGACCGAAGATTTGAAGGCGAACTTGTCCTTGTACTTGAACGTAGCGTAAAAATTCCCCAGATAACGCATGTTCTCGATATAGGCCGTCTCCTCGTCGAGAATCTGCATCGGGTTGTGAAACACCAGTTCGTCGGTGCCGCCCACGTAATAGTCGCCGTTGGGTTTGTAGGGACGGTCGAAAGGCCGCTGCTGGATGCTGCGCCCGATGATGGTCGTTCCGGAATTGGCTCCCGGAATCTGATGGTTCTTGATATAGTTGCCCGAAACGTTGGCGCCGACTTCGAGCCATGAGGTGAATTCATGGCTGATCTTCACCTTGAAGTTCATCTTCTCCATCTTGTTGGTGCGAATCACGCCCGTCTGATGGTTGTAATTGGCCCCGACATAATATTTGGTCTTGACATTGCCGCCCGAAAACGACACGTCGCCGTTATAGAACGTTCCCGTCTGCAGGATCAGGTCCATCCAATCCGTGTCGGGAAGCGTGCCGAACGGATTCTGAATGTGCGTTTTGAAGCCCGAATCTCCGGGTTTGTATCCGTATTGGCGGTTATAATTATCGACGCCTTCGTTGAAATCGCGGATATAGAGTCCCGAATCGGCCATCTTGATCTTCCCCACGTTGGCGAACCGCGTAACGCCGGTGTTGAAGTTGAGGTGCACTTCCGACTTACCCTCCTTGCCCGATTTGGTGGTGATGACGATCACGCCGTTGTTGGCGCGCGAACCGTAAATGGCTGCCGAAGCGGCGTCCTTCAGCACCTCGATCGACTCGATGTCGCTGATGTTGAGCGTCGCCAGCGAAGACATGTCCTCGCCGAAATCCACCAGATTGGCGTTCGTATTGGTAATCGGAATGCCGTCGATCACGTAGAGGGGTTCGTTGCCCGCGCTCAGCGACGACGATCCGCGGATCGTCATCCGCTCGCCGCTTCCGAGGTTGCCCGAACCGGTCGAAGTCGTCACGCCGGCCACGCGGCCGCTGAGCAGCTGCGTCGGGCTTGCGACCTGCCGCATGTTCGACTCGTTCATCCGGACCTTGCTGATGGCGCTGGTGACCAGCGAACGGCGCTGGGTACCGTAACCGATGACCACGACCTCTTCCATCTCGGAGGTATCCTCGCGGAGCGTAAGAGAGAGCATCGTCTTGGCCCCGAGAGTGATATTCTGGGGCGTGTAGCCGACGAACGACACGCTCAGGACCTGCCCTTCGCGGGCCTCGACCGCAAAGCGGCCGTCGATATCGGAACTCACGCCCGTAGTCGATCCCTGTATGACGACACTGGCGCCGACCACGGGATTCCCCGCCGCATCGACGATGCGGCCGGCGTACCGCTGTCTGGCCGCCGATAAGGCCGGAGGGGGGGGGTTGGTGCCGCTCTTCCGGTCGGCAAGGTATACCTTCCCGTCCTTGATCTCGTACACGATGCCGTCCGCATCGAACAGCCGATGCAGCACGCTTTCCAGCTCGGCCTGTTTCACGCTGACCGAAACCCGCTTGTCGGGATTGATCGTCGGCCGGGTGTAATTGAACACCAGACCGGTCTGCTGCGTAATCTGCCCGAGCACCTTCTCCAACTTGACGTTCTGCACGTCGAGCGTCACGCGCTGGGCCGAGGCCGTCGCGCAGACCGCCGACAGAACGACTGTCAGAAACAGTAGTCTAAAATGTTTCATGAATGGTAGTTTAAGGTTGTTGTTAATAGTTTTTGGCGAGGGATGGGAAAGCCCGTTCCCGTGTCCTCTGAATAATTGACACGGAAGCAGGCGGAAAGGATGAGTCCGAAGGTGAAAAAAATCGTCTACATGCCGATAACGATCGTGTCGCCCTCCCGGGTGAACTGCATGGGAGCGATACGCTGCATCTCGGAAAGAATCTCCCGAAGCGACGAATCGTGGGTCGTCAGCGTAAAATAATAGTCGTACGCCCGCGGATCGGTCACCCTGAACGTCACGTCGTACCAGCGGCCGAGCGTGCGCAGCACCTCTTCGAGCGGCGTGTCCCTGAAAGAGATGATCGACTTGCGCCACAACGAGGCCCCCGACGTATCGACATGGTCCAGACGGCCCTGACGGGTCGTCCGGTCGTAAAGCAGACGGTCGGAGGGCGCCAGCAGGAACGAATTCCGGCCGTCGGACATCGACACGCTGCCCGCATCGAGCGACACGGCGATCAGCGGGCTGTCGTCGTAGGCCTGCACGTTGAATTCCGTTCCCAGCACCTCGATCTGTGCGCCGCCGAGTCCGACGACGAAAGGCCGCGACGGATTGTGGCTGACGCTGAAATAGGCTTCGCCGTCCAGTTCGACCCGCCGCATCGAGAAACCGAATTTTTCGGGATACCGCAGCCGCGTGTCGGCGTTCAGCCAGACGCGCGTGCCGTCCTGAAAGACCATCTGCATCCGTTCGCCCTTAGGGACGTAGATTTCGGCGTACTCCGGCGCCGAGAAGATGCCCCCGACCTGCCGGTCGAGGCGGATACCGACGCCGAGCACCAGCAGGCAGGGAATCAGCACCGCAGCGACGCGGAGCGCGATGCGCCAGCGCCGCCGCCGGACCAGCGCCGTGCGGATACGGCGGTAAATCGCATCGGAGGGAATCCCGGAGACGGGCATCCGCTCGCCGGTTTCGAACATGCGGGCCTCTTCGTCGATAAGCCGCGACAATTCGGCGCTGCCTTCGGCCGAAGAGAACCAGCGGGCCACCTCGCGCGCCTCCTGCGGCGCAGCCCGTTCGTCGAGGACTCTGCGGATCGTATCTCTGTCGGGTCGTTTCATAAGCTGCGGATCATCATAAGCAGGGTTATCATCTTTATTATCGGGCCGATCGAAAGCCGGAGCTGCCTCAGTCCGTCGGCGTAATGGGTCTTCACGGTGTTTATCGAAATATACAGTTTTTCGGCGATCTCACGGTTCGAACAGCCGTCGCGCTTCATCGTCACCACGGCCCGCTGCTGCCGGGGCAGCCGGTCGATCGCTTCGCCCAGACGCCGGTCGATATCGCGGCTCTCGATATACTGGGCCAGCGTGTCGTCCTGCTGCCGGCGGAGCTGGGCGATGACATAGCTCTGTTCCAGCACCCGGCCGTTGTGGCGGATATAGTTCAGGAGGTAGTTCTTGGTCATCGTATAGAGGTAGTTACGCAGACTGACCGTCACGGACAATACGCCGCGCAATTCCCAAAGCCGGACGAACACGTACTGCACGGCGTCCTCCGCCGCTCCGGTCTGCTTGATCATCCGCAGCGCCAGCGAATAGAGCATGGCGTGATAGCGCTCATAAACCAGCGTAAAAGCCTGCTCGTCGCCGCTTCGTATCCGTTCGAAGAGTTCGCGCTCGTCCGCGGCGGTCCCGGAAATATGAAAATCCTCGTTCACCCTTACAATGGAGTATGGTTATGTACAAATATACTGCATTGCAGTTATCCGGACAAGCCGGGCGGCCGTTTTTTCACCATTTATTCATATCTTGATTACCCCCTTTGTTCAATAGACACCCCGATCCGGGAAACGGGTGACCCGACCGGCAAAAAAAACGACTCCGGGCCGCCGAGAGGGGCTGAATTCCGGGTCTGCGGCGCTGCGACGCGGGCCGTAAGGCGAAGCGGACTAACAATTCGTAACCTAAATCGTGAAAAAGAGCGCGGAAGAATGTCTGTTTTCAGAAATTAATCGTATATTTGCTAACAGATTGACACTTCCCGCACCCGAAATTCATCAAAATATTAACGGATATGTACGGAAAAATCAAAGAACATCTGCAGCAGGAACTTGCCGAAATCAAGGCTGCAGGGCTCTACAAGAGCGAACGGGTCATCGAATCGCCGCAGCGCGCGGAGATCGAAGTTGCAGGTCGTAAGGTACTTAATTTCTGCGCCAACAACTACCTCGGACTTTCGGACAACCCGCGGCTGATCGAGGCCGCGAAACAAGCCATGGACAGCCGCGGCTACGGCATGTCGTCGGTACGTTTCATCTGCGGCTGTCAGGACATCCACAAACAGCTCGAAAAGGCCATAGCCGACTACTTCGGCACCGAGGACACGATCCTCTACGCCGCCTGCTTCGACGCCAACGGAGGCGTCTTCGAACCGCTCTTCGGCGAAGAGGACGCCATTATCTCCGACTCGCTGAACCATGCGTCGATCATCGACGGCGTGCGTCTGTGCAAGGCCGTGCGCTACCGCTACGCCAACGCCGACATGACCGAACTGGAGGAGTGCCTCAAGAAAGCGCAGGCGCAGCGTTTCCGCATCATCTGCACCGACGGGGTCTTCTCGATGGACGGCAACGCCGCGCCGCTGGACGAGATCTGCGCGCTGGCCGAAAAATACGATGCGCTGGTGATGGTGGACGAGTGCCACTCGGCGGGCGTGCTGGGCAAAACCGGCCGCGGCATCACCGAACTCTACGACCTGCGCGGTCAGGTGGACATCCTCACAGGCACGCTGGGCAAAGCCTTCGGCGGCGCCGTAGGCGGCTTCACCACGGGCCGCAGGGAGATTATCGAGATGCTCCGCCAGCGTTCGCGCCCCTACCTCTTCTCCAACTCGCTGCCCCCCGCCGTCGTCGGCGCCGGAATCGAGATGTTCCGCATGCTGGGCGAAAGCAACGAACTGCACGACCGGCTGGTGGCCAACGTCGAGCACTTCCGCGAGGGCATGATGGCCGCAGGTTTCGACATCAAACCCACCCAGTCGGCCATCTGCGCCGTGATGCTCTACGACGCCAAGCTGTCGCAGGATTTCGCCGCCCGGCTGCAGGACGAAGGGGTTTTCGTGACGGGCTTCTACTACCCGGTCGTCCCGAAGGGGCAGGCCCGCATCCGCGTACAGGTCTCCGCAGGTCACACGACCGAACAGCTCGACCGCTGCATCGCCGCCTTCATCAAGGTCGGCAAAGAATTGAATGTCATCAAATAAAACCCTCAGCCTATGCCGAAAACATCATTAGACGCAATCGACCGCAAAATCCTCAAATACCTGATCAAGAACGCGCGCATGCCTTTTCTTGAGATCGCCCGCGAGTGCGGTATCTCGGGCGCCGCGATCCATCAGCGCATCCGCAAGCTCGACGATTCGGACGTGATTCTGGGCAGCCGGCTGATCGTCGATCCCAAAATGATGGGCTTCGACGTCTGCGCCCATATCAGCATCACGCTCAAGGACCCGCAGCTGCTCAAGCAGACCGTGGAACAGCTCAAGGAGATTCCCGAAATCGTGGAGGCGCACTTCATCACCGGTTCGGGCAATATCCTCGTAAAACTCTACTGCGTGGACAACGAACATCTCATGCGCACGATTTTCGACGGCATTCTGCGCATTCAGGGCGTCTCCTCGACCGAGACCCAGATCTCGCTGCAGGAAGCGTTCCAGCGGCAGGTAAACATCGATTTTATCGAAGAGTAGCATCCGGCGGAAATTATCCGCCCCCCGCATGACGGAGACCCCGAAAAGGTCTCCGTTTTTTATGCCGGCAAAGCATCGTTCAAAGATAAAAGCGCCGCTTCTGCAGCCGGATTCTCATCACGCCCGGAAAGACCGCCAGCCTCGGTCCCGCCGCCTGTTTCCGCCGGTTCCGGCCCATACGCCCGTTCGCCGCCGCAGACCGTACAGCCCACCCCCGAATGCTGTACACACATGCCGCATCCAAACGCCGCCCCGCACAAAAGGAAAGCGCCCCGCCTGACAACAGGCGGGGCACCCCCGGCAAACAATTGTTTAACTGATATTATCCCGGAAGCCTATTCGGCGGACGAAGCCGGTGCTTCCGATGCGGAGGAGGAGTTGCCCTCACTTGTGCTTTCACTCTCACCCTTACTCTCCTCCTTGGCCGATTCTCCGGCAGTCGAATCCACCTTTCCCGCATCGTCAGCAGCCGATTTGCCCTGCGTGTCGGAAGCCGCAGCCTCCGTTGCGGGCTTCTCTGCTGCAGGCACCGCAGCTTCGGTCGCGTCTTTCTTCTCGGGCTGCTGGGCGCAAGCCATCGCCCCGCCAGCCATCAGCAGCAAAGCTGCCATCGTTACAATCGTTTTTTTCATCTTTTTTAAAATCTTAAGGTTCCACTTCATTTCTTTACTGTTCGGATCTGTCTCATCAACCGTTCCGCCAAAAGAAAGTTCAAGCGGCGTGCCATCCGGACAAGAAACAGAAAAACCGCTGACATACAGCGGTTAACAGAACATGCCGGAACGGGACGACATGTGGAAAAATGTGGAATCGCACCACAGGGTGTGGAAATAATCCACACCCGGCGGCTATTCGATGCCGTAAAGATGCAGTTTGTTGTAGAGGGTTTTGCGGTCGATGCCGAGCAGTTTGGCCGCCTGCGACTTGTTGCCCCCGGCCATGGCCAGCGCGCGCCGGATCTGCTCCTCTTCGCCCGCCGGATTGCGCAGCGGCACCGCAGAGGTTCCGGAGGTCTCGGACAACTCGGCGGGCAGTTCCCGGCAGGTGATGTAATCCCCCGTACAGAGCAGCGTCGCGGACATCACCGCGTTCTTCATCTGCCGCAGGTTTCCGGGCCAGTCGTAACGGGTCATGGATGCGGCCGCTTCGGGGTCAAAGCCCACGATCCGCTTGTCCAGCTGCCGGTTCGCCGCATCGAGAAAGAAGTCGGCGAAAAGCATGATGTCCCCGCGCATCTGCCGCAGTTCGGGCATGCGGAGCGTGAATTCGTTGATGCGGTGATACAGGTCGGCGCGAAACGTACCGCGCGCAATGGCGGCTTCGAGATCCTCGTTGGTCGCGGCGATCAGCCGGATATCGACCGGGATTTCGCGGTTGCCGCCCACGGGACGGATCCGACGCTCCTGCAGGGCGCGAAGCAACTGTACCTGCGTTTCATAGGTCAGGTTGCCGACCTCGTCCAGAAAGAGCGTGCCGCCGTCCGCGGCTTCGAAAGCGCCCGTCTTGTCGCTCACGGCTCCCGTAAACGAACCTTTGACGTGGCCGAAAAACTCCGAAGCGGCCAGTTCGCGCGGAATCGCGCCGCAATCCACGGCCACGAAAGGTTTTCCGGCGCGCCCGCCTTCGCGGTGAATCAGCTGGGCCACGTGTTCCTTGCCCGTGCCGCTGGCGCCGGTCACCAGCACCGACATATTGGTCGGCGCCACGAGCCGGACATACTCGTAAAGCCGCTGAGCGGCATCGCTGCGGCCTTCGATATAATTGGCCCGCTCCTCCTGCGGTTTTTTCGCGGAAGCGGCGGGAGCCGTCCGCTTCTCCCCGTCAGATGCCGGCGCGTCGAGCGCTTCGCGGATTTTTTTCAGCAGTTCGTCGGGATTGACCGGCTTGGCCACGTAATCCCGCGCGCCGAGCTTCATGCAGCGCACGGCGTTCTGTATCTCGGCATAGCTCGTCATCACGATCACCGGAAGTTCCATATGCTGTCCGGACATCCACTGCAGCAGGGCGATGCCGTCCTCGTCGGGCAGGCGCATATCACTCAGCACGAGCGAGAAGCCGCCCTCTGCGAGCGCCGCACGGGCCGCCGCGACGCTCGCCGCCGTCTCGGTCCGAAAGCCCTTTTTCGAGAGCCACGTCTTGAGCATCAGGGCGAAGGTAATATCGTCGTCTATGATTAAAATCCGTTCCATACTCAGGACAAAGATACCTTTTTTTGCGCTTCCGCGACAATCGCGCGGATTTTTTCCGCCGCGGCGCCGATCTCGCCGCGCAGGGCGTCGGTCAGCGGGCCTTCCCAGCTCTCGGCCGTGCGCAGCGTCGCGGCGACGCCGGCCGCCCCCAGCATCGTGAAGATCGGCAGCATCTTATGTGCCACGGCTCTCAGCGCGGCGTCGTCGCTGCTTGCGAGCGCCTCTTCGAGCAGCCGGCAATTCGCGGCGCTCTGCTCGGCGAAGGATTTCAGAATCCCGCGCGCCGCCTCCGCATCGTCGCCCGCATAGGCCGTCAGCGGATCGAAATTCACGCCGTCCCCGGAAACCGCCTCCACAACAGTATCATCGGCCGCCGCCATGCTATCCTCCGCCGCGCCGTCTGCGCACTCCTTACCGACGATTTTTCCCTCGCCGACGACATTTCCCGCACCGACGGTTTTCCCGGCACCTCCTGCTTTCTCCGCATTCCCGGCGTCCCCTGCGGCTCCTGTATTTTCCGCGCTGCGAATGGCATTCAGCACCGCAATCAGTTCATTGGCCGTAAACGGCTTACGCAGGCATCCTGCAAAGCCGCGGGCCGCGAAATCTGCGGCTTCGATCTCCCCGCGGGCCGAAACCGCCACCACGGGAAGCGCGGGATTCACGCCGCGCACCGCCGCAAGGACGCTGAAACCGTCGGCCGACGGCATCTGTATATCGGTCAAAACCACGCCGAAATCTCCTTCTGCAACCTGTTTCGCGGCATATTCGGGGTACTGACAGCATTCGGCCCCGATACCGGCCTGACGGCACATCGCGGCGGTCATTTCGAGCTGCAGAGGATCGTCGTCGATCAGCAGCGCCCGCACCCCGGAACACGCCGCCTGCGGCGTCCCTCCGGCAGGAAGCGGTTTGCGGCCCCCTCCGCCCGAAACGACTCCGACCGGAATCGAAACGATGAATTTGCTTCCCTCGCCCAAGCGGCTTTCGAGCGATATGGTCCCCTCCAGCAGTTTCACGAGCCGGTCGACGATCGACAGCCCCAGTCCGAATCCATCGACGCCCTGCGCCGAGCGCAGGCGCACGAACTCCTGAAAAATCCGCTCTTTCTCTTCGCGTCCGATGCCGCGGCCCGTATCGCGGACCGAGAAGACGAGCCGTCCCTGCACCACATCGACGCGGATCGTCACCGAGCCTTCGTCGGTAAATTTCAGGGCGTTGGAGATCAGGTTGTCGGCGATCTGCCGGATGCGGAACGGATCGCCCGCAACCTCGCGTCCGGCCGCCGGTTCGACGTCGAGCCGCAGTCCGATGCCCTTCGCCGCGGCCTGCGCCGCAAATCCGGTGCGGATCGTTTCAAACAGCTGCTCCGGGCAGAAGGCGACCTTATCGACGTCCACCTTGTTGATGTCGAGCCGGTAGAAGTCCAGCAGGCTGTTCACCAGCGCCAGCAGGTGTTCCGACGACTCCTTCATGTTGTGCAGGTACAGTTCCTCGCGTTTGTCGTCGGTCAGGCGCGAGAGCAGGTCGATATAGCCCATCACCGAACCCAGCGGCGCCTTGATGTCGTGCGTGATGGCCAGCATCAGTTTCTCGCGCGCCGCCAGCAGCGCTTCGTTGTCGCGGTTGGCCCGCTCCAGCGCCCGCCGGTAGCGGTTGCTGCGGTTGATGTCGCGCCACAGGATGCCGACGAACAGCAGCATGAGCACCACGGCTGCGACGGCGATCACGCCCAGCGTCAGCGACGAACGTCGGCGGATGGCCTCCGTCTGTTCGAAGCGGTCCATCAGGAAAGCCGTGTCCTCGGCTTCGAAATCCATGATAAGGCGGTATATCTTCGTGTTCACCAGTTCGTTGCTGTAACGCAGGCGCATTCCTTCGTCCCATGCCCGGTCGTAAATGCCGATGCGTTCGCTGGTCACCCGGTCCTGCAATGTCCGCAGAACCACCGCGATCGTATCCTTCATCTCCGGCGCCGGCAGCGAATCCACGACCCGTTCGTGACGGGAAATAATCATGCCGGCCTCCTCCTTCGGCGGACTGAACAGATCGGCGAAGCGGCGGAAGAATTTGCGCTTGCGCCGCGGAACGGTCACCGTATCCTGCACGACCACGCGCGACGCGACGGTGTCCGGCCGTACGACGACGCTGTCCACGTGCATCACACTGTCCGCCGGACCGATCAGCTCGCGGATATTCTTCTCCAGCAGACTGGCCGTGGCCGCCGAACGGATCGTCCGCCGCAGGCTCATCGTCCGCCGCTCCTTGTCGGCCAGAAGACGCACGATGCTGTCCAGACGCATCGTCTGCAGGGAATCCTCCGCAGCGGTCAGCCTCCGCAGCGAATCGATCATGCCGCGCACGGTACGCAGTTCGCGTTTGTAACGGGATTCGTAGGACTGGTATCCGGCGATCATCAGCTGGCCGTAACTCTCGGCCTGATAAAGATGATAGAGCGTCTGTCCCACGACGCTGCGTTTGGTGTGAAGCAGGGAATAACTGCCGTCGGGAGTCGAAAAACGCACCACCGTCCGGTAGACATAACCTACCGAAAGGACGCAGACTGCGATCAGAATCGCATATCCCGCGAAGATCTTGGTTTTGACGAATTTCGACTCTTTCATGCCTTCAATGACAAGGGATGCGGAGCGACATTCGGCGGAAATCTACGTTTGCCCCCGATCGCCGGACCTTTCCGGACAAAGATACGAAAAACCCGCGAATTCGGAATCTCTTTCGTTCCCGGAGCGCAAATCCGCCCCGCCCCTCGGA
Source organism: Alistipes sp. (assembly GCA_021204515.1). Taxonomy (GTDB): domain Bacteria; phylum Bacteroidota; class Bacteroidia; order Bacteroidales; family Rikenellaceae; genus Alistipes. The sequence goes on from JAJPZH010000144.1 coordinate 36,367, forward strand.
AACAAGCCGGGCCGCACGACAGCGTACGGCCCGGTATTTTCGACGATCGCGGTACGGACTAATACTTGTACCGAATCCACTTGTAAAGTTCCTTGAACGTCGGCTTTTTGCCGTACATGAAGATTCCCACGCGGTAGATCTTGGCCGCCAGCCACACCATCGCGGTAAACGAGGCGTAAAGGATCGCCAGCGAGAGGATCACCTCCCAGAGAGGAATGCCGTACGGAATACGCGCCATCATCACCACGGGCGAGGTGAAGGGGATCATCGAGAACCAGAAAGCCATCTGCGAATTGGGGTCGTTGATGACGGTTATCATCACCAACAGGGCGAGGATGATCGGAATGGTGATCGGCGTCTGCAGCTGCTGGGCGTCCTGAATGCTGTCCACGGCCGAACCCACGGCGGCGAACATCGCCGAGTAGAAGAGGTATCCGCCGAAGACGAACAGCAGCAGGTAGGCGAAGATGCGGAGGATATAGCCGAAGTCGGTCACGGCGGCCATCACCTGCAGCAGCTCCGGATTCATGTCTATCGACGCCGCGGCATCGGGAACCCCGTGCTGCATGGCCTGCACCCCGGTCAGCACGTCGGCCGGCATCGTGTGCACAGCCACGGCCGCGCCGACGGCGCAGAGCACGCCCCAGATCAGCACCTGCACCACGGCCACCGAAGCCACGCCGAGTATCTTGCCCAGCATCAGGTCGAAGGGCCGCACCGACGAAACCATCACCTCCAGCACGCGGCTGTTCTTCTCCTCGATGACCGACTGCATGACCATCGAACCGTAAATGAGCAGGAACATGTAGAGGATCATGCCCAGCACGAACCCGACGCCGGTGGCGATGACCGACGACTTGGCCTGCGACTCCTCCTCCTGCGACTCGTCGTTGCGGAAGGTCTGCATGCCGACCGTGGTCTTCACATCCTGCAGGATCTGCGAGAGGTTCTCGATGTTGTACGACTTGAGTTTTTCGGCCTCGATGATATCCTCGATCTGCCCCGTGATATTGCTCTCGACCGTCAGCGACGACGACGAATTGACGTAAAGTTTCACGTTGTTGGGGTTGGTGAGGATGTCCGAGCCGATATAGAGCACGCCGAACTTGTCGGTCAGCTCCTTGCGGGCCGCTTCGGTCGAGAGGTCCGTAGTCCGGAAGACCAGCTCTTCGCCGCTCTGCAGCCTCGGAGCGACCAGCCCGCTCTCGTCGATGACGGCGATCTGCTTCTCGTCGCCGCGCGAATACTTCATGATGAGCATCGGGGCGAACATCAGGCCGATCATCAGCAGGGGCATGAGCAGCGTGGTGATGATGAAGGATTTTTTGCGGACGCGCTCGTTGAATTCGCGCCCTATGATAATACCGACTTGTGACATGATCGTATCGTTTTAAAGGTTTCCGTTTACGGCACGGATGAAAATATCGTTCATCGAGGGAATGATCTCCTGAAACGAGCGCAGTTCGACGGCCTCGTTCACCGCGGCGATCACCCCGCGCACCTCCTCGTCGCGCTCGACGTGCAGTTTGAGCGAAGCGTAAACCGACTGCGCCTGAGAGCCTTCCAGAATCTCGCAACGGCCGTCAACGGCATTGCGCAGCGTTTGCTCGTCGCCGCGGTAGAACACTTCGAAGATGTTGCTTCCGTGACGGCGGCGAATGTCGTCCACACGGCCCGAAAGGATATTGCGAGACTTGTTTATCAGTGTGATGTGGTCGCAGATCTCCTCGACGGACGACATGTTGTGCGTCGAGAAGATGATCGTCGCCCCCTTGTCGCGCAGCGCCAGAATCTCGTCTTTCAGCAGGTTGGCGTTGATCGGATCGAAACCCGAAAAAGGCTCGTCGAAGATCAGCAGTTCGGGTTCGTGCAGCACCGTGACGATGAACTGCACCTTCTGGGCCATGCCCTTCGACAGCTCCTCGATCTTCTTGTCCCACCAGTCCTGAATGCCGAACTTCACGAACCACTGCTTGAGCCGCACGACGGCCTCGCGGCGCGAAAGTCCCTTCAGCCGGGCGAAGAAGACGGCCTGTTCGCCGACCTTCATCTTCTTATAGAGACCGCGCTCCTCGGGCAGGTAGCCGATGCGGTAAACATCCTCGGGCGAGATTTCGCGGCCGCCGAACATCACGCGGCCGCCGTCCGGCGCCGTAATGCGGTTGATGATGCGGATCAGGGTCGTCTTTCCGGCGCCGTTGGGACCGAGCAGACCGTATACCGAACCCTTGGGGATGGCAAGCGATACGTCGTCGAGGGCCTTGTGCCCGGCGTACTGCTTGGTGACATGTTCTACTGTAAGTAAATCCATAGTCGCTGCGAGTTATTTTTGGGGTTTGTTCGGCGACAAATATAACAACAATTTTTGAATATCAAAAAATATTTATCGTTTTTCGATAATTTTCACATCCCGGTCGTTGCGGACCCGATGCCCGGCGGACCGGACGGCGGACCCTTATCAAAACGGCGGCCGGGAATTCCGGCCGCCTTCGATCGCATGTCGTTTCACCCTACCAGATGATAACGCGCTCCTCCTCGGGCATGAACATCGCGCCGTCGGCAATATCGAACGCATCGTAGAACGTCTGCAGGTTGCGCAGCGTGGCGTTTACGCGCCACTTGCCCAGCGAGTGCACGTCGAGTTTCGTGAGGCGGGCGATCTCCTCGTCGCGGATATTCTGCGCCCACAGGGTAGCATAGGCCAGATAGAAACGCTGGTCGGCCGTGAAATTGTCGATCGGCGCAGGTTCCGTGCCGTTCAGCGAATTGTGGAACGCCGTATACGATACGCGCAGACCGCCCTGATCGGCGATATTCTCGCCCAGACACAGGGAACCGTTCGCCATAACGGCGGGCTGGCCCTCCTTGGCGGGCAGCACCTCGATCGCATCGAACTGCTTCACGAGAATATCGGTCTTGGCCTTGAACGCTTCGGCGTCCTCGTCGGTCCACCAGTTGTTCATGTTGCCGTCCTTGTCGAAGTTGCGGCCCTGATCGTCGAATCCGTGGGTCATTTCGTGGCCGATCACCACGCCGATCGCGCCGTAATTCACCGCGTCGTCGGCATCGGGGTTGTAGAACGGCGGCTGGAGAATGGCGGCCGGGAAGCAGATTTCGTTGGTCGTGGGGTTGTAGTAGGCATTCACCGTCTGGGGCGACATGTGCCACTCGTCCTTGTCCACGGGTTTGCCGAGTTTCGAGATGTTGTCGGCCGTGTACCAATGATTGGCATTGACGATGTTCTCCCAATAGCTCTTCGACGGGTCGATCGCCAGCGTGGAGTAATCCTTCCACTTGTCTGGATAGCCGATCTTCACCGTAAAGGCGGCCAGTTTCTCCTGCGCCTTGGCCTTGGTGGCGTCCGACATCCAGTCGAGAGCCGCGATATGCTGGCCGAGAGCCGTCTGCAGGTTCTTCACCAGCGCCAGCATGCGCTCCTTGTCCTTGGCGGGGAAATATTTGGCGACGTACATCTCGCCGACAGCTTCCGACAGCGTGCCGTTGGGCACCGACATCGCGCGTTTCCAGCGGGGTTTCATCTCCTGCTGGCCCGACATCACCTTGCCGTAGAAGTCGAACGAAGCCTGCTGGAAGTTGTCGCTCAGGTACGACGCCGCAGCGTCGATATACTGCGCCGCGAGGTAGTAGCGGATATCCTCCAGCGGAGCGTTCTTCAGCAGGTCGTTGGCGTTGGCGACGGCCGACGGCGTGGTGACGATGATCGTCTCGAAGTCGCCGATGCCCATGGCCTTATAATAAGCCGCCCAGTCGATGGCGTCGTAAGTTTTCTCGAAATCGGCCTTCGCCGTGGGGTTGTACTGTGCGGGAATGTCGCGCAGTTCGACGTTCGACCACGACTTCTCGGCCAGCTTCGTCTCGACGTTCATCACGCCGGCGACCGCTTTTTCGACGTCGGCTTCGGGAATGCCCGCAAGACGGAAAATCCGGCCCAGATACTCCTTATAGCCCTTGCGGATATTCTCGTTCTCGGGATCGAGGTAGTAATCGCGGTTGCCCATCGTCAGACCCGACTGCGAGATATAGAGGGCGTTGACGTCGCTGTTCATCAGGTCCGCCTGCACGCCCACGCCGAAGAACGGATTGGCTACCGTCGCGTGGAGTTTGGCCACGATGCCGGTCAGCTGTCCGCGGTCTTCGACGGAGAGAATCTCCCCGACGGCGCTCTTCAGGGGAGCGGCTCCTTCGGCATTCAGGCGCGTCGAATCAAGACCCATCTTATAGAGGTCCGAAATCTTCTGCTCGACGCTTCCCGGCGCGGCGCTGATCTTGGTCATCTCCGAGAAAAGCTCGTTGATGCGCTTCTCGTTGTTGTCGCGCAGCACGTCGAACGAGCCGTAACGCGAATATTCGGGCTTCAAGGGGTTGTTCTTCTGCCAGCCGCCCGTGGCATACTGGTAAAAATCGGCATTGGGAGCGACCGAAAGGTCGAAATTGGCCATGTCGATAGCCGGTGTCTTGGATGTATTCTGACAACTTGCCATACAAGCTACTGTTGCTGCAAAAATAAAAATCTTTTTCATAGGTTCGGGTTTTTAGTGACGACAGGGGTGTCCGTCCTTGCCGGAGCACCCCTGTCTTGTTTGTATCTTGTTCGGAAGCCCGGATTATTTGCGGATGGCCGCAACGCCCGGAAGCTCTTTGCCCTCCATGTACTCCAGCAGGGCGCCGCCGCCCGTCGAAACATAGGAAACCTTGTCGGCCAGACCGAACTTGTTGATGCAGGCTACCGAGTCGCCGCCGCCGATAAGCGAGTAGGCGCCCTTCGAAGTAGCTTCGGCGATCGCTTCGGCCACGGCGCGCGAACCGGTTGCGAATTTGTCGATCTCGAACACGCCTACGGGACCGTTCCAGAGGATCGTCTTGCACTTGAGAATCTCCTCGCGGAAGACCTTCTTGCCCTCGTCGGCGATGTCCACGCCTTCCCAGCCGTCGGGAATGTCGTTGGCCGGAGCGACGCCCGTATTGGCGTCGGCCGAGAATGCGTCGGCGATCAGCGCGTCGGGAGACATCACGACCTTCACGCCCTTCTCCTTGGCTTTGGCAAGAATGTCGAGCGCCGTCTGGAACTGATCCGGCTCGCAGATCGAATTGCCGACCTTGCCGCCCTCCGCAGCCGCGAAGGTATAGGTCATGCCGCCGCCCAGCACCAGCACGTCGACCTTTTCGAGCAGGTTCTCGATGATGGTGATCTTGGTCGAAACTTTCGAACCGCCCAGAATGGCGCAGAACGGACGCTGCGGGTTGAGCATGATGCCGTCGATGGCCTTCAACTCGTTCTCCATCACGTAACCGAACATCTTGTCGTTGGGGAAATAGTCGGCGATCAGGGCCGTCGAAGCGTGTGCGCGGTGCGCCGTGCCGAACGCGTCGTTGATGTAGCAGTCGGCATACGATGCGAGCTTCTTGACGAACTCCTTCTGCGGACCCTCCTTCAGCGCCTTCTTGGCGGCCTTCTTCTCCTCGTCAGTGGCGTCTTCGGCCAGACCGCGGGGTTTGCCCTCCTCCTCAGCATAGAAACGCAGGTTCTCCAGCAGCAGCACCTCGCCGGGTTTGAGGTTCTTGGCCATCTCGACAGCCTTCTCGCCCATGCAGTCGCCGGCGAACATCACCTTCACGCCCAGACGCTTCTCGATGGCGGGAACGATCTGCTCCAGCGAAAACTTGGGATCGGGATTCTTCTTGGGACGTCCCAGATGCGACATCAGGATCACCGAACCGCCCTTTTCGAGCACTTTCTTGATGGTGGGGATCGCCGCACGGATACGGGTGTCGTCCGTCACCTCGCCCTTTTCGTTGAGGGGCACATTGAAATCCACGCGGATGATTGCGCGCTTGCCTTTGAAATCGTAATTGTCGATTGCGAACATAGCTCTTTGATTTTGAATTATTTTGATGAATTGATCATTCAGCTTCTTATTCCGGGACAAATTTATGAAAATATTTTAGAAATCTGTTATTCCGATAACAGAAAAAATGATGCGGAACCGGGTCCGGAAGGCCGGGAATCCCTCCGCCGGCGCCTCGCCGGCAGGGGCCGCTCCTCCCCGCGCACCGTCAATAGAAGGTTCCCTTCGGCGCGAAGATCGCATAGCCGAAGTTGAACGTCAGGTACATGTTCTTCCAGTTATGCAGGTCGTATTTGGTAAGCGCGAGGCTTACCGGGCCGATCGGGGTATGGTAAACCAGCGACGCCTCGGCGATATAGTGCCAGCGTTTGTCCTCCGCCCTGCCCAGCGCTCCGGGCACATAGTCGCGTTTGGCGCGGAACATCGTATAGAAGCCCGTACGGAAGAAGAAGTTGGGCATCAGGTCGAAGGTCGGCATCACGCCGCCCGCGACGAAGCGTTTGCCCCGGAAGTCGGGCATGTAGATCATCTGCGCATGCGAAACCGGCGCATAGGCCGGCATCGACATCAGCGTCGTGCCGCCCGTGGTGAACTCGGGATGGTTGGTAATCACGCCGTCGATATTGATTCCCAGCGAGAACCACCCCGTGCCGGGCATATCGAAATACTTGTCCCACGTGAAACGCGCCCCGACCCACTGGCGGGTCGTCCGCGACAGGAACTTGTCGGTATTGAACGGCTCGTACTTGTCGCGTCCCGTCACGAAGATACCCGAAAGCCGGAGGTCGGAACCCTTGCGCGGATAGAGGAACTTGTCGAGGGTGTTGCGGGCCAGCTCGGCTTTGAGCCCGAAGAACGAATAGCGCGAGTGGTCGGTGTCGTCGGCGAAAAGCACGTCCGAATCGTATCTGTAATTGACAAGTCCGCCGTTGGCGCGGATCAGAAAAACCCCGCGGTGGGCGAGGGGCATGCCGGCGGCCACAGAGAAGAAGCTCTCGCTGTTCTTGACCTGCTGGGTGTTGTCGATCTTGGTGAGGTTGCCGAAGGCGCCGTGACGGAAGTTGCGCACCGCGAAATTATAGGAGTAATCCAGAAACACCGGTTTCCACATATAGAAATCCGTCCGGCCGCCGATCGCTCCCCACGTATAGATCGGCCCCAGATACAGATCGGCGCCCAGCTGCTGGCCCACACGGCCGATCTTCTGGTAATTGACGCCGATATAAGCTTGGTTGAAGGCCGTGGAGGAGATGTTGCCGCCGATGGTCAGTTTGAAATTGGGCTTGGTATGGAACTGCGCCGCGAACGAATAGCTGCCCCGGAGGGAGTCGTAGCGAACATGCGGGAAATCCATCGTGAAATCGCCGCCGGCGAGCACCGCATAGAGGTTGTCGCGCAGCTCTTCGAATCCCATCGGACGCTGGCGTCCGGGCGTGCGGCGGTCCACCTTCACGAAGTCGCGGATGTAGGATTCCGGAGCGTCGGCCAGCCCCTCCAGTTTATAGTCGCTGAACCACAACGGCGGCCATTTGGCACGGAACTCCTCGCGTCGCTCGGCGTAGCGTTCGGGCGACCAGCGTTCGGAAACGCGTTCCAGTATCTGCGGCATGGAGGCCATCGCATCGGCATAACCGGCGTCCATGATGGCCACGGCGCTGTCGAAGTCGAGCATATTGACATCCACGGCGCGGCGCACCGTCACGCTGCGCCCCTTGGGCGGGTCGTAGTCGGTGTCGTGCATCGCCAGCATGAAAGCCTGATCGAGGATGCTGCTGTTTTCGCTCGGCGGGGCGTTTCCCGCCGTGCAGATGCTGCCCACGATCAGGTCGGGGCGGAATTCCACGTCGAGAGGCCGCCACGGGAAGTTATCGTAGATACCGCCGTCGTAGAGCAGCATCGAATCTTTCTTCATCGGTTTGAAAACCAGTGGAATAGACATCGAAGAGCGCACCGCTTCGCTCAGGTCGCCATTGCGCATCACCACGGGTTCGCGGGCGTTCATGTCGCTCGAAACGCAGAGGAAAGGCACCATCAGGCGGTCGAAATCGCCCCCCGAAACAGCCGTCGCCGGCGCGAAAAGCTCCGTCAGCGCCATGTCGATAGGCGTCGAGGAGATCAGGTTCGTCACCCGGAACCGCTTGCCGGTGCCTCCCACGTTCATACGCACGCTCAGAAACGCCGGATTGTGCCCGATCTGCCGGTAATAGGGAGTATAGCGGGGATCGATACGTCCCGAAACCCAATCCTTGACCACGCCCGACGCGACGATCGCGCGCATCTCGGCGGGAGAATAGCCCGCGGCGTACATCGCGGCGATGATCGAACCCATCGAGGTTCCCGCCACGTAATCGATCGGCACGCCGCTCTCTTCGAGCGCTTCCAGAACGCCGATATGGTAAAGCCCCTTTGCGCCGCCGCCGCTCATCACGACGCCCACCGTACGGGGCCGCGCAGCCGGAGTCTCCGGATTCTGCGCCCCGGCAGCCCCTGCGATGAGCAGCAGCACCGAGATAAATGAGAGGGTTTTACGCAACATATCTCAATTTTTTTATAACTTTGCACGTTATACAACCGGTAAAAGTAGGGAAAAAGCGTAAACAATCAAAATATGACCGACAAAATCAATGAACTCCTCCGACGTGTCGAAGAGTTCAAGCCCAAGGCAGCGGCCGAGATCGAGGAATTCCGCATCAAAATCCTCGGCAAGAAAGGCGAACTGAACGCCCTGATGGAAGATTTCAAAACGGTGGCTCCGGAACTCAAACGCGAGCTCGGCCAGCAGCTCAACAAACTCAAAACCACGGCGCTCGACCGCATCAACAGCCTGCGGGAACAGCTGCAGGACGCTGCGGCCGGCGACGGCGCCGCGACCGAAGACATGACCCGCCCCGGTTCGGCCGAACAGCTGGGATCGCGCCACCCGATTTCGCTGGTCAAGAACCAGATCGTCGAGGTCTTCTCGCGGCTGGGTTACACCGTCGCCGACGGTCCCGAGATCGAGGACGACTGGCACGTGTTCTCGGCGCTCAACTTCCCGCCCGAACACCCCGCACGCGACATGCAGGACACGTTCTTCATCGAGAAGAACCCCGACATCCTGCTGCGCACGCACACCTCGTCGATTCAGGTCCGCACCATGGAGCATCAGAAACCGCCCATCCGCGTCATCTGTCCGGGCCGCGTATTCCGCAACGAAGCCATCTCCTACCGCGCGCACTGCATCTTCCATCAGATCGAAGGACTCTACATCGACGAAGGAGTCTCGTTCGCCGACATGAAGCAGTCGCTGCTCTACTTCGCCAAGGAGGTCTTCGGCGAACAGACCGTTATCCGCATGCGTCCCTCGTATTTCCCCTTCACCGAACCTTCGGCCGAGGTGGACGTCTCGTGCAACCTCTGCGGCGGCAAGGGCTGCCCGGTCTGCAAGGGCACGGGCTGGCTCGAAATCATGGGCTGCGGCATGGTCGATCCCAACGTCCTGAAAGCAAACGACATAGACCCCGAAAAATATTCGGGATTCGCCTTCGGCATGGGTATTGAGCGTATCGCAATGCTCAAATACGGCGTGAAGGACCTGCGTCTCTATTTCGAAAACGACGTACGGTTCCTCCACCAGTTCGACACGGCACTCTAAAACCCCGATCCATGAAGCGTCTGACAGCGATAACGGCATTCTGCGTACTCCTCTGCACGGCTTTCGCCGCGGGGAAGGGTCCCGCCACGACCGTACCCGACGGCTACCCCGATTCGCTGCGCAGCGTCTGGCTCTATACCGAGGGTATCAAACAGAATACCATTTTTCACGATTCGGTCCGGGCGCGGGAATTTCTCACCGAAGCGATCCGCATCGACTCGGCCTATGCGCCGGCCTATTACGAGATGGCGACCAACGGCATGTACTCCTCGCCCGACGAGGCGGTGGAGCTGGCCCGCCGCGCCTACCGGCTCGACACGACGAACAAATGGTATCACCAGTTCCTCGGACAGGCCCTGATCTTCGCCCAGCGTTACTCCGAAGCGCTCGGCGTTTACAAGCGTCTGCGCGCCGAAGACCCGCAGAACCCCGACAATTACCGGCTTCTGGCGGCGCTCTACGAACAGGTCCAGCAGCCTTATTCGGCCATCGCCACGCTCGACTCGGCGGAACTCCGCTTCGGACGTATCCCGATGCTGAGCACGATGAAACGCCAGCTGCTGGTCTCCACACGCCAGATGGACAAAGCCGTAGATGAGGCTAAGGCCATGGTGGAAGCCGTTCCCTACGAAGCGCAGCACCACGTGGTGCTGGCCGATCTCTATGCGATTCTGAACAAGGATTCGCTGGCCATGGCGGAGTACGACCGCGCCATGCGGATCGACTCGACCGACGTCGCGACGCTGATGTCGCTGGCCGACTACTACAACGGACGCCGCGACTACCGGTCTCTGCTCAACGTCACCCAACGGCTTTTCGATTCGGATCAGATGCCGCTCGACACCAAGATCAAACGCTTCGAGCAGCTCACCTCCGACATGCGGTTCTACCGCGAATATTACATCCAGCTCAACGCACTTGCCTCGACGCTGGCCGTGCGCTATCCGCAGGACCGGCGGGTGGTGGAGCTGTACGCCAAGCACCTGATCGCCTCGGGCGAACTGGAACAGGCGCTGGCGCTCTACAAACTCCACCTCGACGACCGGCCGGTCGTCGAAAGCTACTACCGTTCGGTAATCGACATCGAGAGCTATCTCCAGCATCCCGACTCGGCGGCCCTCTACATCAACCGGGCGCTGGAACTCTTCCCCGGAGAGATCGACTTCCAGCTCTCGAAAGGACACGTGCTGAACTACACCAAAGAGTACGACAAAGCGATAAAAGCCTATCAGCAGTCGCTCCGTTATGCACGCACCGATTCGCTGCGCGGTGCGATCTGGGGACTGATCGGCGACACATGGCACCAGAAAGCCACGGCAGGGGAGTCCGACAACGACGAGGATTTCATGCTCATCAGCCGCAAAGGTTCGTTCCGTTCGGCCATGAAGCACTGCTACAAGGCCTATGACAAAAGCCTGCGTTACGATCCCGACAACGCCATGGTGCTGAACAATTACGCCTATTTCCTTTCGCTCGAGGAGCGCGATCTGGAAAAGGCGCTCGCCATGGCCAGCCGCGCCACGGCCCTCACGGACAACAACCCCACTTATCTCGATACCCACGCTTGGGTGCTCTTCAAGCTGGGACGTGTGGACGAAGCCCGGAAAATCATGCAGCAGGCCGTCGCCCTCGACGCGCAGGAAAGCGCCGCGCTGCTGGTTCACTACGGCGACATACTGAAAGCGCTGGGCGAGAATTTCATGGCCGAGATATACTGGCGCAAAGCCCTCGAAAAGGGCTACGACGCCGAGCGGATCGAGCGCCGGATAACGGAAAGCAAAGCGAAAAAAGAGTAACCCTGCAAATGCGATGAAGCCGACGAAAAGCTGCATACTGACCCTTCTCCTGCTGTTCGCCACCCTTGCGGCCTCCGCTCAGGCCGACCGCAAGATCGAGCAGCAGAAGCGGGTTATCGCGGCGCTGGAGCAGAAAATAGCCGCCGAAGAGCGGGAGATTTCGAAGCTCAAGGAGGGACGCGCCGCCACCGAGGAGCGCGTACGGCGTCTGGCGCGCCAGATCGACTCGCGGAACCAGCTGCTCGAAGAGACCGAAAAGCAGGCCCGCCTGCTGCGCGAAGAGATCGACCGCACGGACAGCGTCGCCGGAGACCTCGGCAGATCGCTGGACCGCAACCGGACCCAATATGCCGAAATGGTGCGCGAAGCCTATCGCAACTACAGGCACAACAACTATCTGACTTATATTTTCTCGTCGCGCGACTTCGCCGACATAGCCCGCAAAATCACCAACCTGCGGGAAGTGGCGTCGATGCGCGAACGCAAACTGCAGGACATCGCGTCGCTCTCGAAGCAGGTCGCCGAGGAGAAGGAGCTACTCGACCGCCGCAAACGGTCGCTCGACTCGGTAACGCTCAAACTGACGGCCCAGAAACAGAAGCTCGAACGCGACGCCCGCAACGCCCGCACCAGCATCCGCCAGCTCTCCCAAAAGGAAAAGACGGCCCTCCAGCGCAAAATATCGCAGGAGCAGCAGCTCGACGTGGCCATCAGCGAACTGCGCAAGCTCACCAAGGGCAACAAGGAGGGCGATTCGTTCTCGACCAAGACCACGGGTCTGCGGCTTCCCGTCACGGCGGGCCGCGTGAAGCGCTACAAGGAAAACATGGCCGAAATCACGGGTCCCAAAGGAGCGCACGTCATTTCGATCTACGACGGCAAGGTCGTGGAGGTCAAGCGCAACCGCATTACCAACAAATACGACGTTTACGTGGCTCACGGCGAATATATAACCTCCTATGCCAACTTGGGGTCGATCTGCGTCGAGAAGGGCCAGAAAGTGGCCAGAAACGCACAGTTGGGCACCATCGGTTCGGCGGTGAACATCATGACCATGGAAACGGAGTACAAACTCGTCTTCGGCATCTATCCGCCGAATCCGGGCGAGAAGCTCCGCGCCGAGAACTGTTTCAAGAAATAGAATGAGGACGACATACGACCGGGCGGCTTCCCGAGTCCCGCAGAGCGCATCCGCAGGCGGGTTCCCGACCCCGGCAACGGCCGGGTCTTCGCCCCGAACCGAAAAATCGGCATCATACCCGACGGCGGAACAGCCCGGACGAATCGCATAAAACCTGAAAAACACCGGAAAAATGGCTGTCAGATATTACACGGAAGATTGCAACTACCGACTGCCCCAGAAGAGGCTGACCACAGCTTGGCTGCGCGAAGTCGCGCAGGCGGAAGGATATGAGCTGGGCGAGGTGAGTTACATCTTCTGTTCGGCGCAGCGGCTGCTGGAGATGAACCGCCGGTACTTGGGCCACGACTATTTCACCGACGTCATCACGTTCGACTACAGCGACCGCAAAGGCGCCCGCATGATTTCGGGCGACATCTTCATCGACGTCGAAACCGTGGCCGACAACGCCCGGCAGTACGGATTCCCGATGCTTCAGGAGATGCGCAGGGTAGTGGTCCACGGCGCACTGCACCTCTGCGGTCAGGGCGACAAAACCCCCCGCACCAACGCGCAGATGCACCGCAAAGAGGACAAATACCTGAAGTTCTGGGAGGAGCAATAACAGCCTTCTTTTGCGTGCGATTCCGGCAGGACCGGGCCGAAAAAAACGCCCCCTGCCGGAGAATCAACCAAGAATTGAGAACAGAGCAATGATTTTAGAATACGATATTATCGTCATCGGCGGCGGACACGCCGGATGCGAAGCGGCCTCGGCCGCCGCGCGTCTCGGCTCGCGTACGCTGCTGCTTACGATGGATATGACCAAAATGGCCTCGATGTCCTGCAACCCGGCCGTCGGCGGAGTTGCCAAAGGGCAGATTGTCAGAGAGATAGATGCTTTAGGCGGACAAATGGGCCGCATCACGGACCTTACGACCATCCAGTTCCGGATGCTCAACCGTTCGAAGGGTGCCGCCATGTGGAGTCCGCGCGCCCAGTGCGACAAATCGCGCTTTTCGGCCCAGTGGCGGCACACGCTCGAAAACACGACAAACCTCTATATCTGGCAGGATGCGGCGACGGAACTCCTCTTCGACTCCTCCGCAGCCAAACCCCGCATAAGGGGCGTAAGAACCCAAATGGGCATCGAATTCGCCTGCCGCGCCGTCGTGCTCACTTCGGGGACGTTTCTCGGAGGGCTGATGCACTGCGGCACTTCGCACGCCGAAGGAGGCAGGGCGGGGGATGCGGCCTCGCACGGAATCACGGAATCCCTGTGCGCCGTCGGATTCGAAACGGGACGCATGAAAACAGGCACTCCCGCGCGTCTCGACGCACGCACGATCGACTTCGAAGCGCTCGAACCGCAATACGGCGACGAAAGTCCTGCCAAGTTTTCTTTTTCACCTGATACACAATCGGTTAAACAACAACTACCTTGTTTTCTGGTCTACACTTCGGCCGAAGTACACGACCTGCTGCGCACCGGCTTCGACCGTTCGCCCCTGTTCAACGGAACGATTAAGGGGATAGGTCCCCGCTACTGTCCGAGCATCGAAGACAAACTCCGGACCTTTGCAGACAAGGAGCAGCATCAGCTCTTTCTGGAACCAGAAGGCGAATCGACCAACGAATACTATCTCAACGGATTTTCGTCGTCGCTGCCTTGGGACATTCAGTGGAAAGCACTGCACAAAATCCGGGGATTCGAAGATTTGCATATATTCCGGCCCGGTTACGCCATCGAATACGACTATTTTCCGCCTACGCAGCTGCACCATTCGCTCGAAACGAAACTCGTTTCCGGCTTGTATTTCGCAGGTCAGGTAAACGGAACGACCGGATACGAAGAAGCCGCGGCACAGGGACTCATGGCCGGAATCAACGCCCATCGGGCACTGAAAGGAGAAAATGCCGTGGTATTGCAGCGCGACGAAGCCTACATCGGAGTCCTGATCGACGACCTCGTTACCAAAGGAGTGGACGAACCTTACCGCATGTTTACCTCGCGTGCCGAATACCGCATTCTGCTCCGGCAGGACAATGCGGATCTCAGACTGACTCCGATCGGGTACAAAATAGGTCTGATTTCACAAAAAAGATATGATCATTTCACCGAAAAAAAAGCGTCCGTAGAATCGCTTATTTCCTTCGCGCGCCGACAGAGCATCAAAGCAGCCGAAATTAACGACTATTTAAAATCGATAAATTCGGAGCCTTTAACACAGGGAAGAAAGCTTTACGATATACTGATGCGCAACAATGTTACGTTCGAGTCGCTCTCGGAAGCAGTACCCAAACTCAGAAAATTCATCGCGGAAAACAACATTTCGGCCGAAGCAATCGAAGAAGCCGAAATTCAAATCAAGTACAAAGGTTATATAGAACGCGAAAAATTCATCGCGGAAAAATTACACCGACTCGAAAACATTCGGATTCCCGAAGAGTTCGATTTCCATTCGATGAATTCGCTGACAATAGAAGCCCGTCAAAAACTGACCCGAATACGACCGACAACGATAGGGCAGGCGTCCCGAATTCCGGGGGTTTCGCCGGCCGACGTCAATGTACTATTGGTAAAATTCGGCCGATAAATCACAAAGTATTATCAACAAACGAACCCCAACGTTCCACGTGGAACAAAACAGTGCGTCATATATTTTTATACAAACACAAACCTCAACGCATAAGTTCCACGTGGAACAAAATTAAAGGCCACTCTATCGAGCGGCCTTTAATTTAACACAAGCAAACATCATTCAACAATCGTGCACCAATTATATTTATCTTCGGCGCGACCATACTGAATATCCTGCAGACGTGTATAAAGTTCCATACAAACTTTTCCGACTTCTGTACCATATTCATAAATATCGTTTGTCTGCATATCGAAAATCTTACCGATAGGGGAGATAACAGCCGCCGTTCCGCAGCCGCCGCACTCCTCGAAGGTAGGAAGTTCCTCGACAGGAATCAAGCGATCTTCGACCTCAAGCCCCATATCCCGAGCCAACTGCCGCAGACTCTTGTTGGTGATGGAAGGCAATACCGAAGAAGATTTCGGTGTAATATATTTACCTTCCTTGATACCGAAGAAATTACAGGCTCCGCATTCTTCGATATACTTATGCTCCGCGGCATCGAGATACATAATATTCGAATAACCCAACCTATGTCCGTTTTCACCCGACAGCAGGCTGGAAGCATAGTTGCCACCGACCTTCACGTCGCCTGTTCCACGTGGAGCAGCGCGGTCCTGTTCGCGGTCTATGGCAACGGAAATAGGCTTGATGCCGTCCTTGAAATAAGCGCCCACAGGAGAGCAATAAACGATCAGCAAAGCATCCTTGGCAGGCTTGACACCCAGTCCGGCAGTCGTACCGAACATGACGGGACGCAGATAGAGCGAAGCGCCGGTTCCATAGGGGGGAATATATTTTTCGTTGCGTTTTACCACTTCTACGCAGGCCTTGATGATCATTTCGATCGTAGGAACGGGAAGACAAAGACGTTCCGCCGAAGACTGCAGCCGCTTGGCATTCTCCTCGACACGGAAAAGACGGACTTTCCCATCGACACCCCGGAAGGCTTTCAGTCCTTCGAACAACTCGATACCGTAATGCAGACACGACGCCGACATGTGTATCTTGATATACTCGTCGCTCGTGACCTCCATATCACTCCATTTGCCGTCCGTATAATAATAGCGAACATTTGCGTCGGTCTTGCGATAGTCGAATCCCAAGGCACCCCAATCCATATTTTCCATTATAATAAGTTTTAAAGGTTTTACAACATTATCCCACGACGGCGCCGCTGTTCGTCATCTCGTTGGGACTCAGCAGACGCAGTTTTCCGGACGCATCTTCGGCCATCAGAATCATGCCGCGCGATAAAATTCCTTTCAATTCGCGGGGTTGCAGGTTGACCAGCACGAGCACCTGACGTCCGACCAATTCCTCAGGAGTGAAATATTCGGCGATTCCCGATACTATTTCGCGCTGATCTATACCCGTATCGACCGTCAATTTCAACAGTTTCTTCGTTTTCGCCACCTTTTCGGCCGCAAGAATCGTCGAAACCCGAATATCCATTTTCTGAAAATCGTCAAAACTGATCGCATCTTTCTGAGGTTCAACCTGTTGAGCAGCTTCAGCCGCTTCGTTGGCCTCTTTGGTCGCTGCAAGTTTGTCCAGCTGGCGCTGAATCACGTCGTCCTCGATCTTCTCGAACAGCAAGACGGGTTCCCCGATCTTATGCCCGGCCGCAATCAGCTCCATAGATCCCAGCAGGTCCCAGCCGAACTTATCGGCAGAGAGCATTTTCAGGATCTTCGCTGCGGAGAAGGGCATGAAAGGTTCGATCGCAACGGCCGTATTGGCCGTGATCTGCAACGCGATGTTGAGAATCGTCCCGACACGTTGGGGATCGGTCTTGACGACTTTCCACGGCTCGGTATCCGCAAGGTACTTGTTACCGATACGGGCGATATTCATGGCGTCTTTCAGCGCTTCGCGGAAATGGTAATGTTCGATATTGGACTCCAGCGACGCCTTTACTGCAGCCACTTCGCCGATAGTCTGATGATCATAGTCATTCAGCTCGCCGCAGGCCGGAACCTCCCCGCCGTAATATTTCCGGGTCAGCACCAGCGCGCGATTCACGAAATTACCCAGAACGGCGACCAGTTCGTTGTTGTTGCGGGCCTGAAAATCCTTCCACGTAAAGTCGTTGTCCTTGGTTTCGGGTGCATTGGCGCAGAGCACGTAGCGAAGCACGTCCTCCTTGCCCGGAAACTCTTCGAGGTATTCGTGCAGCCACACGGCCCAGTTACGCGAAGTCGAAATCTTATCGCCTTCGAGGTTCAGGAACTCATTCGCAGGCACGTTCTCCGGCAGGATATATCCGCCGTGCGCCTTGAGCATCGACGGAAAAACGATGCAGTGGAAAACGATATTGTCTTTACCTATAAAATGGACCATCTTGGTATCCTCCGACTTCCAGTAAGTCTCCCAATCGGGCGTAAGGTCCTTTGTAGCAGATATATAACCGATCGGAGCATCGAACCAGACGTAAAGCACCTTTCCTTCGGCGCCCTCCACCGGCACGGGAATACCCCAATCGAGGTCGCGGCTCACGGCACGGGGCTGCAAACCTCCGTCCAGCCAGCTCTTGCACTGTCCGTAAACATTGCTCTTCCACTCCTTATGGCCATCGAGAATCCACTCGCGCAGGAATCCTTCGTACTGATCCAGCGGCAGATACCAGTGTTTCGTCTCCCGCTTCACGGGCACGGAACCCGATACGGCGCTGTGCGGATCGATCAATTCGTCGGGCGAGAGGGTAGAACCGCACTTCTCGCACTGGTCGCCGTAAGCGCGGTCGTTGCCGCACTTGGGACAGGTGCCGACGATATAACGGTCGGCGAGGAACGTCTGCGTCTGCTCGTCGTAAAACTGCATCGAAGTCTGCTCGATGAACTTACCCTCGTCATACAACTTGCGGAAAAACTCCGAAGCGGTCTTGGCATGCGTCGCCGACGAAGTCCGCGAATAGATGTCGAAAGACATTCCCAGCCCCTCGAACGACTTTTTAATCATGCTGTGGTAACGGTCCACGATCTGCTGCGGCGTCACCCCCTCCTTGCGGGCCTTGATGGTGATGGGCACGCCGTGTTCGTCGCTTCCGCAGACCGAAATCACGTCGCGGCCCCTGAGCCGCAGGTAACGGGTATAAATGTCCGAAGGTATGTAAACTCCCGCCAGATGGCCGATATGCACCGGACCGTTGGCATAGGGAAGAGCCGAGGTAACGAGATAACGCTTGAATTCTTTTGCCATAAAAACAGATACAGTATTACTAATTTCTGTCAAAATTAGTAATTTTTAGGCTAAAAAAAAGCAAAGCGCCATTATTTGTTTACGGATGGTAAGAAACAAAAACCGGAGCATGGCTTCATGCTCCGGTTTGGTAATGGATTCCGCTTCGGTCAGTCGATCGACAACTCGTCGATCAGCCATTTCGCGCCGGCGAACTTGTCGATGACGAACAGCACGTAGCGGACGTCCACGGCGATCGTGCGCTGCAGCTGGGGCTCGAAAGCCACGTCGCCCGACATCGCTTCCCAGTTGCCGTCGAACGCCAGACCGATCAGCTCGCCCTTGGCGTTCATCACCGGCGAACCCGAATTGCCGCCCGTAATATCGCAGTCGGCCAAGAAAGCCACCGGAAGCTCGCCTTTGCCATTGGCATAACGCCCGAAGTCCTTTGAGGCATACAGTTCCTTGAGCTTGTCGGGAACCGTAAACTCGGTAGGATTCTTGGGATCTTCCTTCTCCATCACGCCCTTGAGCGTCGTATAATAGTTATAACGAATTCCGTCGGCCGGATCGTAGGGCAGGATGCGGCCGTAAGTCAGACGAATCGTAAAGTTCGCATCCGAAGCCCACGCCTTGTCGGGCTGCATGCGCATCAGGCCGGCGATATAGAGACGGTGGCCGTCCTTGAATTTGCGGTTGTTCTCCTGCTGGGCATCCGCCAGCGCGCGCAGCTTCGCATCGAGCGAACGCGCGAATACGACAGCCGGATCGGCATCGCGTTTTTCCACCGAAAAATCATCCACGAAAGCCAGCGTACCTTCCTCGGTGGCGAAGATCGAGTTATCGTACAGATAATCGACATAAGCATCCGTATCGCCGCCGAACCGCTTGTCGATCACTTCGGCGAACACCGTCGGCAGATCGGCGCATTTTTCCTTGACGATCTGCATCATGCGCTTGGCTACACGACGGTCCGTCGCCGGGTTGTAATCCTTGTAGAAACCCTTCATGGCCTCCTTCGAACGCGCCGGATCGGTAATCTTCTCCACGGCGAGGAACGAACGCGCCGGCGTCAGAATCTCCACGGCCCGGTAAAGCGCCTCCCTGAGCACCTGCTCGGCCGCAAAAGCGGAAGCGTTGCCTTCCACCGCTTCGCGGATGCGGTCCAGCGCATCCATATAGCCTTCGGTCGGCAGCGTATTGGCTTCGGCCCATTTCCGGAAAGCCGCCTCCTGCGCCTCTTTCTGCGCCTTGACGTTCAGCTTGCGGATACCGCGCGACATGCCGATCGAGTTCTTCCAGTAGTTCGACGACTGGGCGTACTTCGAAGCGTACTGAATCCGCACCTTGTCGCTGGCGGCCATATCCTCTTTGAGAATGGCCTGACGCTCGCCTCGGATGAAGATACGCTGCGGATTCTCGATGTCCAGCATGCGGTCGATCTCGAACGAAGTCATGTAACGCGACGTCGAACCGGGGAAACCCATGATCATCGCGAAATCTCCCTCCTTGTATCCGTCCACCGAAACCTTCAGAAACTTGTCGGCCTTGTAAGGGCGGTTTTCGGGCGCGTAATCGGCCGGCTTGTTGTCGGGTCCGGCATAGACGCGAAAGACCGAGAAATCGCCCGTATGACGCGGCCACATCCAGTTGTCGGTGTCTCCGCCGAACTTGCCGATCGAAGTCGGGGGAGTTCCCACCAGACGCACATCGCTGAAAACCTCGATCACGAAGGCGAAAAACTGGTTACCGCCGAAAAAATCCTTCACCTGAACCTCCATGCCGGGATTGTCCTGCTCAATACGGCTGCGTACGGCCGCCGCATGTTCTGCGACGATGCGCGCCCGCTCTTCGCCCGAAGCCACGTCGGGCACATATCCCAGAATGTCGGAAGTGACGTCCGAAATCTTGCGGACAAAACGCACTTTGAGTCCCGGAGCCGGAATCTCCTCTTCGCGCGACATGGCCCAGAACCCGTTCTTCAGGTAGTCGTGTTCGACGGACGACAGCGCCTGAATCGAACCGTAACCGCAGTGGTGATTGGTAAACAGCAGACCGTCGGCCGAAACGATCTCGCCCGTACATCCGGGACCGAAGATCACGATGGCGTCCTTGAGCGAGGATTTATCGATGCTGTAAATCTCCTCGGCCGAGAGTTTGCATCCGCGGGCCTTCATGTCTTTGATATTCATTTTCTGAAGGTAGGGCAGCAGCCACATCCCCTCGTCGGCCGCGGCGGTCAGCGACACGCATGCCGCGGCGATCAGTAAAAAGAGTTTCTTCATACAGGATTGTTATTTGATATTGATCATATTCAGGATCGAACGCTCGGCCCTGCGGCGCACCTCTTCGTCGAGCACGATTTCGGGCGATTCGTTTTCGAGGCATGCGCAGATGTTTTCGAGCGTCACCATCTTCATATACTTGCAGTTGTTGCATCCGCAGGTCTCGTCGTCGGGCGGCGCGGGAATAAAGGTCTTGCCGGGATAACGCTTCTTCATCTCGGCGAGGATGCCCGATTCGGTCACCACGATAAACTCGGCGGCATCGCTGCGGCCGCAGTAGTCGAGGATCGCCGCCGTGGAGCCTACGAAGTCGGCCACTTCGACGATATAGGCCCGGCATTCGGGATGCACGACGACCTCGGCGGCGGGATGCTCTTTTTTGAGCTGCAGCAGTTTTTCCAGCGAAAATTCCTCGTGTACATGGCAGGCGCCGTCCCACAGTACGATATTCTCGCGTCCCGTCAGTTTTTTGATATAGGCTCCCAGATTACGGTCGGGCGCGAAGATGATCGGCCGGTCGGCCGGAATGGACTGTACGACCTTCAGCGCATTGGACGAGGTGCAGCAGATATCGGTCAGCGCCTTGACTCCCACCGTGGTATTGACGTACGAAACGACCGTATGACCGGGGTATTTCGCCTTGAAGGCCTCGAACTCCTTCGCGTCGCACGACTCGGCCAGCGAACATCCCGCCTCGGGGCAGGGAATCAGCACCTTTTTGCCGGGGCAGAGCACCTTGGCGGTCTCGGCCATGAAGTGTACGCCGGCGAACAGGATGATGTCGGCATCGACCGACTGCGCCTTGACCGAGAGGGCCAGCGAGTCGCCCAGAAAGTCGGCCGCCTCCTGCACTTCGGGCGTGGTGTAATAATGGGCCAGTATGACGGCGCGCTTCCGGCGCTTCAGCTCGTCGATCCGGCGGCGGATCTCCGCGGAGTTATTGACCTTCATTTTTTATTTTTACTATTTATTAATTTTAAATAAAGATATAAGAATAGAAATAAT
>JAJPZH010000160.1 GCA_021204515.1 Alistipes sp.
TTACGGCGTCGAGGTCGATCGTCTCCAGCGCATGGCGCGAATAGCAGACGAATCCCGCTGTCGCGTCGCGCAGGGGCATGCGCGTCACGATGCGCACGTACATCGAAGCGAAATAGGACATCAGCAGGCGCGACATCGGCCAGTTGACGACGTTTACGCCCTGCACGTAGCGCGAGCCGACCACCACGTCGTTGCCCTCGGCGGCGGCTTCGTACAGCCGTACCAGATCGTCGGGGTTGTGCGAGAAGTCGCAGTCCATTTCGCAGATGTAGTCGAATCCGTTGTCCAGTCCCCAGCGAAACCCCGTCAGGTAGGCCGTTCCCAGCCCCTGCTTGCCGCTGCGCTCCAGCAGGTGAAGCGTCGCCGGAAACTCTTTTTGGCGCTGCTTGACGATTTCGGCCGTTCCGTCGGGAGAACCGTCGTCGATGACGAGCATTTCAAACGGTTCGGGCAGCGAAAAGACTTTGTCGATCATCGCCGAGATGTTTTCCTTCTCGTTGTAGGTCGGAATGATTACCAGTTTGCGCATAGGGCCTTGTTTTCGGAATTTCTATACAAAGGTAACATTATTTTGCAAAAACACGCCGTCCTGCTTCCTTTTCTGCGGGGACGGCGGATATTTCCGACGCTTTGCACGATTGCCGTGCATGTCTTTACCGACGGCGTTTCATCGCCCGGATTTCCTGCTTCGCGGCGTCGCTCACGCGACAGGACTCGATGATTTTCTGCAGCGATTTGTTGTAGGTCCAGTCGTCCAGCGAACAACCGCCCAGCCACGCCTGTGTGCGCTGCGGAAATTTGACGTAGCAGACCGACACTGCCCAAGCTACGGCCATGCGGGCGTAATAGGCTTCGTGGCGGATGCCGTCGAGCAGTTGCAGGAACTTTTCGAGGTGCGGTTGATCGACGAAATTGCTCATTCCCATAACCACGCCGAAACGCACGTCGTATTCGGCCTGCGAGTGAAAATAGGGTTGTATGAACTCCCACATCGGCTGCCGCTCTGCGGCGCGGAGCCGCCAGCAGAAGCAGTCGCAGACGGCCCAGTTGTCGATCTTGGGTACGAAGCGGGCCACGTGTCCGAGTTTTTCGGCAGGCTCGCACCGGGCGTAGCCGATCACCAGCCCCTGCAGCATCCGCTCTTCGAAGTAGAAATCCTCGGCTTCGGCCAGATATGCGCGCCAGTCGCCGGCGGCGATCTCCTTGGCGATGCCGCGCAGTACCGGCAGGCGTATGCCCAGCACGTTTTCGACGCCCGGCATCAGCGCCGAGGTGAATTTCATGTATTTAGGCTCGGTGAGTTCGAGCAGTTGTTCACGCAGGGTCATCGTTTGCCGAATTTGGGGGTTATGCCGATGAAGAAGGAGACGTTGAGCCGCGGCATGGGGCGCGAAAGCACCGATTCGTACTCCTCGTTCAGCAGGTTGTGGATGCAGCCTTTGAGCGAGAACGACGCCCATTTGCAGTCGAGTCCCTTTTCGAGCGAGAGGTCGCTCATGAAGTAGGGCTTCACGCGGCCCAGTACGCCCAAATCGTTGCTCGACATGGTGTAGCGTTCGCTGTACCAGTTCCATTTGTAGGTCAATTCCCACCGCCGCCACTCGACGCGCGCCGTGAGGGCAGACGAATAGACGGGAATGTAGACGAGCTGTTTGCCGACCGATTCGTCGGCCGGGCTGAACGGATCGCCCCGGTTGATCGACCGGGTCCATGCGAAGTTGCCATCGAAGAGCAGGCGCCAGCCGTCCGAAATTTCGGCGTCGGCCGAGAGTTTCGCCTCGACGCCGTAACTGTGGACGCGGCGGATGTTGATCGGGGTGTAAATGCCCAGTTTGGGACTGCCGATCCAGAGTATCCAGTCGTCGATGCGCGAATCGAATACCGTGGCCGACGCGCGCAGCGAACGGGCGTCGCCTTTGAGCGTAGTTTCGACGCCCGTGTCGAATGTCCAGCCTCGTTCGGGCTTGAGGTTCTTGTTGCCGCCGGGCCTGAAATAGAGGTCGTTGAGCGTAGGGTAGCGGTAGTTGCGGGCCGCCGAAGCCCTGATGACCACGCTGCCGCGTTTCGACAGTACGTAATCCGCGAACAGCGCCGGGATGACGGGCGTCGTACGGTCGCCGTAGAGTTCCCACCGCAGGTCGGCGGCGACACCCAGCCGCGGCAGGGGGCGCCATTTCACGGCGGCGAACGCCGAGAGTTCGAACCGCTCCTGTCGGTAGAGCGTGTCGGCCCGCAGGCCGTTGTTGCCGATCACCGAGAGGTCGCCGCTGCGCACCCGGTGCTGGTGGACGGCGGCGTTGGCCGAAAAAAGCCATTTCTCGCCGAGCGCATATTCCGCTTCGGCTTTGGCGAAGAGCGTATGGATGCGGCTCCGGGCGTCGGTATTGACGACGAATTGCCCTTTGCCTTCGGGGTCCTGCTTGAGCAGGTAGCGCAGGTCGGTGTAGGTGTAACCCGCGCGTGCGCCGAGTTTCAGTCCGTTGCGCAGCCGCTCCCAGCCTGCCACGGCCCGCAGCGTGCGTTCGTCCTGCGTATTCTGTTTCTGTTTGCTCTTGTTGCGGTCGGACGTGAGCATCGCCAGTCCGCGGTGCGAGTCGAGGTACCATGCCGCCAGCGAAAACCGGTCGCCGCCGCGCGTGGTGTAATAAAGTTCCTGCATGACGTGCAGGTCGCGGAATCCGCCGTTGCGGTTGCGCTGGAGGGGATAATATTCGCCGACGATTTGCCCTTCGTCGTCGGTGACGAACTCTTTCGAGTTGTAGTTGCGGAAGCGGAAGTCGTTGTCCGAGGTGCTGTAGAGCACGCGCGTCGAACTGCTCCACCGTGCTCCGCCGTAGGTCAGGTGCAGGAATTCGTCGAATGTGGCGAACGACCCGATGCCCTGCACGTAACGCAGCCCCAATCCCGGCTCCGAGGGGGCTTTGGTGGCCAGCGTCACCGCGCCGCCCAGTCCGCCGCCGGTGATGCCTACCGAACTGGCGCCGTGGTAGATTGCAGCGTCGTCGATGAAATAGGCGGGTATCAGTGAAAAATCGACCTGTCCGAGCATCGGTGAGTTGACCTTCATGTCGTTCCACGTCACCTGCGTATGCGAGGGTGCCGTGCCGCGGAACGAGGCGGTCGCAAGCGTTGCACGGCCGTAGGACTTGATGAAGATGGTCGAACCCGTCGCCAGCGCGTCGGCCAGCGATGCGGTGATGTTTTCGCGCAGGACGAGCGTATCCAGTTCGGTGCGTTGCACGCCGATCTCCTTCATCGGACGGCGGCCCGAAATATCGACCGACTCGATGGCGATGGTACGGGCCGTCGAGTCACGCTGCGCCGCGGCGGGCAGGGCGCAGGTCAGGCAGAGGAGTATCGTCGCTGTGCGCAGCACGCGGTCAGTTGCGTTTGGTTACGGTCCGGTAGCAGCCGATGCCGCACACTTCGGTCGAAATCTCGCCGATCAGCGGAGCTTGGGCGTTCACGCCCGTCTGTACCTTGATGAAGTCGATCTGCTGTAGATTGGCGGGCGAGCCGTCGGCCGTCACGGCGTCGCTGATGCGGAATCGGTTGGTCGTGCCGATCCGGTCCACCGTCGAGAAGTTGTCGGCGTAGCCCCATGCGAACGCCTGAGCTCTCCACTGCCCGTCTGTCTGTTCGATGTTGTCGCGCAGCCGCGTGCCGGTGAATTTCAGTTCGTTGGACTCGATCCATGCCGGGAAGTAGGACGACTGCGTATGCTCGTCGATCCGGTCGATCGTGCCGCTGCCGTCCCGGTTGTCGGTCCATGCGGCGGAGCCGTCGGCGAGCTGCGTGTAGGTGATTTCATACCCCCGGATCGTTGCGGCGTTGTCGTACTCGCTGCCTTTCAGTTCGTACCATGTATCGTCGGGCATTCCGTTGCCGTTGGCGTCCTGCATGACCCAGACGACGCCCGGCTCGGACGAGGTATTCATGGCGTTGCCCTTGACGTAAAGCTCGTAGTCGCCCGTGTTGGGCACCGGCTCGTCGAATGCCGCGACGACATACCCGCCCCAGCCGCCGAGCGATACCCAGTTGTTCTTGGCGAAGCGTTCGACTACATACCGGCAGGCTTTGTCCGGGGTGTCCACGTTGTTGAAAGCGCCTCCCGAAAGCGCCTCTTCGTTGATGAACTGTCCCGGTGCGGGGGTGTATTCGAGAATACGGGCCACGGGTTCGTCGGTCTGCGTGGTCGTGATCTCTTCTCCGGAGTTGCAGGCGGCCAGCAGAAGCGCCGCCAGAGGGAATGCGTATTTTTTCATCTTTTTCAGGTGTTTTTACGGTTTGAAACAGAACGATCCGGGGGTGATGCCGACACGTATCGTATCGACGGCCGCACCCCGCGGCGTGAAGCGGTAGACCACGCCGTGCTGGACGTAGTCGATGGCGTCGGCCACATAGACCTCCGAGGTCAGCGGATCGACCGCCACTTCGTAATAGGTGGTCTGCGTGTAGGGCAGGAACGGTGTGACGGGCAGCGCCTCGGCATCGACCCGCATGCGCCAGACGTCGCGGTTGATGAAGTAGAGCGTGTCGCGCGTGCCGTTGAGGGTGACCGACGAGGGATGGTCGCCTGTGGCGAACGTATAAACCTGCTCGACGCGGCGCGTAGCGGCGTCGATGCGGTAGAGCGCCGCCGGAATGCCGGCCGTGCGTCCGTCGGTGACGGTCCAGAGTTTGCCGAAACGGTCGAGGACCAGTGACGAAGGCTGCGGCCCGACCTCGATCGAGTCTACCAGTTCTTCGCGTGCGGCGTCCACGACCAGAATCTTGTCGTCGTACGACCAGCAGTTCACGAACACTTCGTCGCCCCATTGTACCATCTGTTCGGTCGATTTGTGGCCGTTCATCGGAATCCGGCCGCGGATGCGGTTGTTGCGGGAGTCTACGACCGTGATGCGCGGATCGTACAGGTCGGTGATATAGGCCGTCGTGTCGTTCGGAAAGAGGATGTAACGCGGCGAAACGACCCCTTCGATCAGTCCCGTGACGCGGAAAGTCGCCGGGTCGATGACATAGACCACCCCCGAGTTGTTCACCACGACGTATCCGCGTCCTTTGTGGATGGTCATCGACTGGGCGACGTCGCCCAGTTTCATGCCGTTCGCGCGGATGAAGACTTCGTTCTCGACGCTCCGCGTCGCCGGATCGTAGAACGACAGCGACGCGTTGTCCCAGCCGAAGTTGCCTTCGCACGTGATGAACACGCCGCGCTGCGACTGCGAGAACGGCTCTTCGTGGAGCGGCCCGTAGTCCATGCAGGCGCAGAAAAATCCTGCGCCGGCGCATAGAACCGCCATATGTCGTAAAACGCGTTTCATCGGCTTTCAGTGACTGCGGCTGGAACGGGCGGACGTGTCGGATGCTGATTTTGGCGACGGCCTGCTGCGCCCCATTCTCCGCAGGGTGCATAATAGTTGATCGGCATGCGGCAGGTCTTCTGACTCGTTACCGTTCCGGCGCCTTCCCGTCCGGGGGGGACAGTGGCCAAAGAGTGCCGGAACATGTTGCGTAACTTACAGCAGCGGGAACTGTTGCCGGATTTCACGGCATTCCCTTTTAATCCCCGCGCCCTTCCGGGGCGCTTCGGGAACCGATGCGATGCAAAAGTAATCTTTTTTCGAGACATGCCCCAAGGATTCGGCCGAAAATATTAACTTTGTTGGGGTAAATTGCGGCTCTCCGGACTCCGGCGAACGGGTCCGGCAGTGCGGTTATGAAAAAAAGATTAACTTTGCCCTAAAACCGATAAGGTATGGAGGTCGAAATACGACGGATAACCGAAGTGTCGAATACGCTCGAAGAGGCGTTCGCGCGGCTGATGCCGCAGCTTTCGCCGCGGCTGGGCGCTCCCTCCCGCGAGGAGTTGCAGCGTGTGGCAGGGAGCGGAAACGGCGCGCTGCTGGCTGCCGTGGCCGGAGAGCGGATCGTCGGGGTGCTGACGCTGGCGTGGTACGACGCTCCTTCGGGGCGCAGGGCGTGGATCGAGGACGTCGTGGTGGACGGTGCGGCGCGCGGCTGCGGCGCGGGCGATGCGCTGGTGCGTGCCGCCGTAGAGCATGCGGCCCGTATCGGGGCCGGAAAGGTGATGCTGACGTCGAACCCGGCGCGCGGAGCCGCCCGGGCGCTCTACCGTAAAGTCGGATTCGAGGAGGTGGAAACCACGGTTTTCGCCCTTAAAACAGATAAGTGATGAAAAAATTCGTGAAGATTGCGGCTGTCGTAGTGGCCGTCGTGCTGGTGATAGCTTTTGTGGCGCCGATGGTGCTGCGGGGCAAAATCGCCGAAATCGTGAAGCGTGAAGCCAATGCGATGCTCAATGCCCGGCTCGATTTCGAGAAGTTGGACATCAGCCTTTTGCGCCATTTTCCCCGGGCTTCGCTCGAACTGAAGGGGCTGACTTTGATAGGCGAGGAGCCTTTCGCCGGCGATACGATCGTCGCCGCGCAGCGGATTTCGGTGGTCGTGAACGTAATGTCGCTTTTCGGCGACGACGGGTTCGAGGTGACGAAAATCATTCTTTCGGAGCCTGCGCTCCATGCGCACAAACTGGCCGACGGCAGGGTGAACTGGGACGTTATGAAGGCTTCGGAGGATGCTCCGGCCGAGGAGGAGACGCCTGCCGATGCGGAACCTTCGTCGTTCCGCCTTTCGGTCCGTGATTTTCGGATCAGCGACGCGGCGATCCGTTACGAGGACGATTCAACGGGCATGCGCTTCTCGACCGCACCCTTGTCGCTCCGCCTGCGGGGCGACATGTCGGCCGCTCAGACCGACCTCGACCTGCGGCTGGCGGCCAAGGGCATGCGGCTGGTCTCGGGCGGGATTCCGATGCTCAGCGACGCCGAAGCGGAACTGGATGCGGTGATTGCGGCCGATCTGGCGAACAACCGCTTTACCTTCTCGCACAATAAACTGCGCCTGAATGCCATAGAGGTCGGTCTCGACGGCTGGGTAGAACTGAAAGACGACGCTGTGGCCATGGATGTCACGGCCGGTTGCGACAAGGTGCAGTTCAAGGATGTGCTTTCGCTCGTTCCGGCTTTCTACACCCGTGATTTCCGCAGTCTTGCGGCCAGCGGCGAGCTTTCGATGGCGCTTTGGGCGCGCGGCGAAATGCGCGGTGCGGCGCTTCCTGCGTTCGAACTCAGGACGGAGGTGCGCGACGGCAGTTTCCAATATTCGTCGCTGCCCAAGGCGGTGGACGGCATCAATATCGCCGCCCGGATCGCCAATCCCGGCGGCGTGGCGGACAAGACCGAGATCGACCTTTCGAAATTCACGCTCCGGATGGCCGGGAATACGCTTTCGGCATCAGCCTATGCGACCAACCTCATCAGTGACCCGACGTTCCGCGCCGCAGTGGACGGCCGCGTCGATCTGGGGGCTGTCAAAGAGGTCTATCCGCTCGAAAAGGGGGTGGAACTGAGCGGTCTGATTACCGCCGACGTGAAGGTTTCGGGCCGCATGTCCGATATCGAAAAGAGCCGTTACGAACAGATCGGCGCGTCGGGAACGTTCGTCGTCGAGCGGTTGGGTCTGACCATGCCCGAATTGCCTGCGGTCCATATCCGCCGCGCCGCCGCGACCATCACTCCCGCGTCCATGACGCTCGGCGAACTCGGCCTTACGATAGGCCGGAGCGATCTGGCGGCCAACGGCCAGTTGTCGGGCTATATCGGTTATCTGCTGCGGGGCGATATGCTTTCGGGGCGGCTCTATGTGAAGTCCGACCTGCTGGACCTGAACGAAATGATGAACGTCATGCCCGATTCCGCACCGGAGGAGACTCCGGAGACGGCGTCGGCCGGGACTTTCGCCGAACCGGCGCAGGCGCTCGAAGTGCCGCGCAACCTGAACCTCTCGCTCAATATCGAACTGCAGAAGGTGCTCTTCCAGAAAATGACCATATCCGGCATATCGGGCGAGATGCGCGTGGCCGGCGGCGCCCTTTCGCTCGAACGGTTGCGCATGCAGCTCTTCGGCGGTTCGGCGACCGCTTCGGGCAGCTATTCGACGGCGGCCGATCCGCAGCGTCCGGCGCTGAAGCTGGCGCTGGGACTTTCGGGAGCTTCGTTCTCCAAGACTTTCGACGAACTGGAGATGGTGCAGAAACTCGTGCCGCTGTTCGCCAAAACGGGCGGCGATTATTCGTTGTCGCTCGACATGACCACGGCGCTCGATTCGAATATGGAACCGGACCTGCAGTCGCTCAACGCTTTGGGCGAAATCAAGTCGGCGAATATCCATATCCAGAATCTCGAAGCGTTCGATGCGCTGGCCAAGGCGCTCGACAACGACAAACTGCGAAAAATCGAAGCCAAGGATGTCGCCATCCGTTTCTCGATCAGGGACGGCCGGATCACGACCCAGCCTTTCGATTTGAAAATGGGCGACATAAAGATCAACATGTCCGGTTCGACGGGACTCGACCAGACCATCGACTATACGGCCAAAGTGGCCCTGCCTGCGGGTTCAGCAGGGGGCATTCTGGAGTCGGTCAATGTCGGCATAGGCGGCACGTTCACCTCGCCCAAGATCACGCTCGGCGTGAAGGAAGCGGCCGAGCAGGCCGTGAAGAACGTCATCGACCAGCAGATTCAGAAGCTCACGGGCAGTGAGTCGCTCGGCGAGGAGATTCAGAAGCAGGCCGACAACCTGCGCAAGGAGGCCAAACGTGCCGGCGACAAGCTGGTCGAAGCCGCCGAAGCGCAGCGCACGAAGCTTGTGGATGCGGCCAAGGAAAAAGGTGCGTTGGCGAAGCTGGCGGCCGAGAAGGCTGGCGACAAGCTGGTCGAAGAGGCTAAGAAGCAAGCCGACAAACTCAGCGCCGAGGCTGAAAAACAGATCGAGAAACTCACGGCGAAGCAGGAGTAGGGAATGTTTGTTATTTTCGCCGTCATTCTCGGAGGAATCGTCACGGGGCGCCTGCTGTCAAGCCGGCGCCTCGCGTTCGTCTCCCGTTTCATCACCGTCATTATTTGGGCGTTGCTGTTCCTGCTCGGACTGGAGGTCGGTTCCGATCCCGCCGTCGTGGGCGGCATGGCGACGCTGGGACGCACTGCTTTCGTTATTTTCATCTTCTCGGTGGCGGGAAGCATCGGGGCTTCGTGGCTGTTGTGGCGGCGTATTCGCGGACGAAGCGTTGTCCGGGCGGAAGACGAGGGGCGGAATCCGTCATCTGCCGACGTCGTTTCGGGCGGGGCCTGCCGTGCCGGAGAGAGGCTTTCCGGCGTCGCTGCGAATACTCCGTCCGATGCCGTTACTGATAAGATTTCCGGCATTGCCGGCGATGCGCTTCCCTGCGTTGCCGCAGAAGATTCCGGAACAGGTACGGACACGTTTTTGTCTTCATCTCCGTCTTCGGATTTGTCCGCGGTTTCGGATTCGGCGGTCTATGAACAAACGTTGTACCCTCTCCCGCCGGCGCCCGATTCGGAGAAACCGCTGTTGATGTGGGACGCTCTGAAAGGGAGTCTGGTGATCGTCGCCTTTTTCGTCGCCGGATGCGTCGCGGGACTTTTCGCCCTCGTGCCGTTCGATGCGGCCGGATCGCGCGTCAGCACGTATGTCCTCTATGCGCTGATGTTCTGCGTGGGCTTGACGCTGGGCCATGATAAAACCCTCGCGGACCGGGTCCGGCGGCTCGACCCGCGGCTGGCGCTGCTGCCCGTAATGACGGCTGTCGGAACGCTGGCCGGAGCGGCTCTCGCTGCGCCGCTTTTGTCGCCGCTGGCCGTGACCGATACGCTGGCCGTCGGTTCGGGCTTCGGCTATTATTCGCTGTCGAGCATCTTTATCGCCGATTTCCGGGGCGCGGAGCTGGGAACCGTCGCCCTGCTGTGCAACGTCATGCGCGAGATCTTCACGCTGCTGACCGTGCCGCTGGTCGCCCGGTGGTTCGGGCCGCTGGCGGCCGTTTCGATCGGCGGAGCGACCACTTTCGATACCACGCTGCCCGTCATTACTCAGACGGTCGGGAAACCCTATGCCGTGGTTTCGGTATTTCACGGCTGTATGCTCGATTTCAGCGTCCCGTTTCTGGTGACGTTTTTCTGTACGCTGTAATTTTTTCCGCAATAAAAATCCCCGCCGGAGCGGAGTGGTGAGATCGAATCGGGACTTGGTTCGGACGTGCGGGGAATCGGGCTGCGGGCGTCCTATTTCCGGATATAGGTCTGCAACGCCGCGACGTATTCGGCGAAGGCGTCGCGTCCCGTGTCGGTGATGCGGCAGACGGTGCAGGGCATCTTGCCCCGGAAGGTCTTTTCGATTTCGATGTAATTCGCCTTCGCCAGCTTGTCCAGCTGTACCGAGAGGTTGCCCGCCGTGGCTCCGGTCTGCTGCCGGATGAAGACGAAATCGGCGCTCTCGACCCCTATGAGAATCGACATCACCGCCAGACGCAGTTCGGAGTGCAGCAGGGGATTGAGTTTTTTAAACACGGTTCCGGCGTTCGTTGTAGCGCAGCACAAGCCCTGTCCCGAAGAAGAGGATGACGGCTGCCGCAAGGGTGAGTATGAATTGGGAAACAGGTTCTCCGGCTGCGGCCGCCCTGAAAATCCATGCGGCGAGAAATGCCCCCGAAATGCTGATGAAGAGCAGTCCGACCAGCGAGCCGCTCTGGTTCGACCGGTTGGCTTCGCTGCGGCGGAACAGTTCGCCCGTGACGCCCGCCGCAATGGCTGCGCCCATGGTCAGCAGTCCCATGACGGGCAGCCGCAGTCCGTCGCCCGTGGCGACATATCCCGCAGTGTAGAGACATACGCCGAGCGCATAGGCCCAGACGTTCATCAGCGTCCGGTCGTTGGCCGTGACCGTGCGGCGACTTCTGTAATGGAAGTAGAGCGTGATTAGTCCGGCCACTGCGCCTGCAAGGACCAGCAGCAGCGTCATATCCCGGCCCGTCGTCCGCCGGACGACGTAATCCGCCGTTGTGACGGCCAGCGCCAGCGCTCCTGCGCCGAAGAAAAGCGAACTGCGCACGAAGTTCAGTTTGCGGCGCTGCGCTTCGAGCGAGCGGGCGATCAGCTCCAGCGCCTCTTTTTCGGACATTTTCCGTTCTTCCATGCGGTTATTGTTTCGGATGGTTCGACTTGTAGTTGAGGATATGTCCCGGTACGATCATCATCACGACGAACCCCGCGATAAAGAGCGTCGGAACCCAGTAACCGGTTGCGGCGAGTGATACGGGGGCGAGGACGATGGCTATGGCCCCGCCGACTGCGGCCGGGACGAAACGGATGACGAGACCCGTAACGGCCGTTCCCATGCCCATCATCAGCAGGATGATGAACAGGATCGGGACCGGCATGTCGCTGAATATCGAGAGCAGACTGACGAACCATGCCGTGAGACCCATTACCAGCCATACCTGACCGATTACGCGGTCGATGAAGGTATAGACCTTGCCGCCGCTCGCCTCGGGCGTCGTCAGCAGGTTCAGTGCAGTTCCGAATACGGGCAGCAGCAGCCACAGATAGTACCAGTCCCGGCCCGGAAAGAATGCGTAGGCGGCCCATACGGCGAGCGTCGTTATGACGGTCGTATAGCCCCATATCAGGAAGGGCCGTCCGGCGTTGCGGACCATGCGGCTGCGGGTGTTGTCGATCATGCGGCCTATGAGCGCGATGCTTTCGGCGGCGTTCAGCTGCCTGTCCGCCGCTGTGCTGCCTGTTGCCGCGCCATCTGTAGCTGTGTTATCCGTTGTCGCGTTGCTCTCCGCAGTGCCGTTCTCGGTCGCTGCGCCGTCTTCCTCCGCACTGCCGTTTTTCGTCGCTTTGCCGGGCCGCGGTCCGGCCGCCTGCCTCACGTCGCTGCGGGAGTGTCTGTGTCGGTAATTGAGGATATGCCCCGGAATGATCGTCATCAGGACGAAAGCCGTCAGAAACAGTCCGACGTGCCAGTCGCCGGTGACGACGAGCGAAACCGACGCCAGCACGATTCCGGCGATGCCGCCCGCCACGCCGGGTTTGAAGCCGATAATCAGGTTGTTGATCGTCGTCCCCAGTCCGATCATCAGCAGTATGGTGAAAGCGACCGGAAACCGCACGACGAAGCATATCGCCAGTGCGCTTATCAGCAGGGTGGCGGGACCTATTACGCTCCAGATGAGGCCGGTTACGCGGTCGATATAGGTGTGTACCGAGCCTTCGGCCGTTTTCGGCCGTGTGAGATACATGAACATACCGCCCAGCACCGGCAGTATGAACCAGAGGTAATTCCAGCGGATGTCGCCGGTGCAGGATACTGCGGTCCATACGGCGATCAATGTCGCGGCAGTCGCATAGCCCCATACCAAAAACGGCCGTCCGGCGTTGCGGACCATGCGGCTGCGGGTATTTTCGATCATCCGTCCGATGAGCGCCAAACTCTCGGCGGCATCCAGTTTTTTGTCTTCCATGTCTGTCGGCTTTCGGGGTTAAAGTTACGAATTTATTTCGATTGTTCCTCGCTTTTCGTCAGACGCCTGCGGTCGTCCTCCGCGGCGCTTTCGACCGTGCGGGCGCGGAATCGTTTTCCCGAACGGAAGTTCCATACCACTCCTGCTTTCCATGTGCGCCCCGCCCATGCCGAACGGCCGCTGAGCGTGCGGTGCATGTTTTCGGTTTCGGAGACATATTCCACGCCGCAGCCGGTGAGGTTCGAGGCGGTGACGAAAAACGTCAGCTGCTTGTCGCAGAACTGTTTTTTGACGGTCGCCGCAAGCGTATGGCGCGGTCCGACCTCGCTGTTGCCGGAATAGAGACGGCTTTGGCCGCGGTAGACCGCTTCGAGGTAAAAGCCTTTCGGAAGCGTGAATGCCGCCGTGGCGTCGGTGAAAAGCAGACAATGCGTCGCGGGAGTATCCGTGCGGGCGAGCCGGATACGCTGCACCACGCCTACGGCATTGACCGTGAGGTTCCACCAGCGGGTGATCTTCAGCGGTATGCTTGCCGCGGCGAACCAATGGTTTTCGGTGTAATGGTTTTCGGGCCGGATGTAAACGGCGTCGGGGGCGGACTGGTCCGTGCGGGCTATTTCGCGGATCAGGTCGCGGTGCAGATTGCCGCCGACGGTCAGCGTGTAACGGTAGCGCCATATTACGGTGAGCGAGAAGCGCTGTATGTAAGTCGGCCGCAGCGAGGGGTTGCCCGACTGCCAGCTGTATTCCGATACCTGAAAACGCGCGGGGTTCAGCGCCGGGAACGAAGGCCGCTCGATGTTGCGGCTCCATTGTGCCGCGAGCATCCATGTCCTCAGGTCGTTGAACGCATAGCTGGCCGAAAGGTTCGGAAACAGGCTGTAATAGGAGCGGTCCAGCGCCTGCGATGCGACGGAGGTGTATTCGCCCCGCAGTCCGGCCGAAAGTTCCCATCGTCTGGCCGTGAATCCCAGCGAAGCGTAAACTCCGCAGATCTGTTCGGTGTAATGCTGGCGGTAGCCGTATTCGGGTGCGTCCTGCCATGTTTGGCCGCGGCAGATTGCGTAACGGCTGTCGTCGTCCATGTCGTTGCGGGTGTAGCGCAGTCCCGTGCGCAGGGTAAGGTTGTGCGGCAGTTTGCAGGTCAGCCCGGCGTCGGCGGTCAGGATGTCGTATGCGGAACCCGTTGCGGAGCGGTAAAGCGTGTCCCGTACCCGGTCCGGTGTGGCGATGGTCGTTCGGTATACATTGTCGCCGTCGGCGGAGTGGCGTGTATAATCGGCTATCAGTTTGAATTGGGACCCCAGCGTGTCGATCTTTCAGATATAATTGGCCGTCGCCGTCAGCGTGTTCCCGTCGCCATGCTGCCTGTAGCGGCTGACGCTTGCCGTCTCGCCCAGAACGGTGCGTGCCAGCGTCGGAATCCGGCTGCTGCGGCCTGCGTATTCGAGGTCGAGACCCACGGTGTGGCGCGGGTCGGGATCGAAGATCGCGGCGATGCCTCCGCGCCCGTAATTGCTGCGTCCGTCGGTGTTGCTCGTGCCGGAAAAGGGAGTGTCGGCGTCGGTGTAGTCGCGTGTTTCGGCGAAGCGGCTGTCGCTGCGCGGCGAGAGAACGCCCGACGCGGAAGCGTTCAGCGTCCAGCGGCCCGTACGGATACCGATGCGTCCCGAAGGCGTGTAATTCGCAATATAGACGCCTTGCGTCGTGGCAGCCTGAAGATTGCCGTCGAGACCGTCGTTGCGGCTGCGCCGCAGGGTGATGAGGATCACTCCGCCCCGTGCGTTGGCCGTGAATTCGGCGCCGGCCAGCGGTACGACTTCGATGCGGGCGATGTCGGCGGCGGTGAGACTGCGCAGGTACGATGCGGTCTCTTCGGCGGACCCTTTCAGTTCGCGGCCGTCTACATAGATTTTCGTGCCGCCTGCGCCGTTGATCGCGGTCTCTTATAAACATCTCCGAGCCCCCGAGCCAAGAGGCACTGTCGTGTTGCGGGGTGTGGGGGTGAA
>JAJPZH010000071.1 GCA_021204515.1 Alistipes sp.
GAAATGCGGGGCGGAGGGAGGGCGTAAGGCGGAAAACGGGCGTTTGTTTTTAATATATTTTAAGAAATGGCTTCTTGTTATCGCTCGGTTTTAGAAAACGGCAAAAAACAGTAAAATATTTGTCCGGACAGTGGTTTTCGACTCCGGAATTGAGGAAAAATAACAGTTTCTTTAATTTTGTTAACCCCGCTTCGAATGAAATAAGAAGCCTTGAAAGTGGTTTAAAAGGCTTTTTCGGACATTGAATTCAGCTGAAACGGGAAGCGATATACCAATGTGGCTGTTTTTACCCCGCTTGAACTTACGGATTGTAAGTATTATTGTGAAATTTCATATTAATACATAACTTCCAGCCTGAATCCGGACGGATCGGAGACAAAAAAATTACTCCGGGAATCGTATCCCGGAGTAATGCCTGCGTCGGATTGCAGCAGCCCGAAGGCCGGAAACAGCGGTTCGGGTTTCCTCGTAAGCCTATTTTATGTCGATCCGCGCGGTCGAGCGGATGTCGCGGCTCGATGCGGCGGCTTCGACGGTGTAGGGCCCGGGATCTTCGACCCAGCGGCCTTCGGTCTCGGAGTAATGGGAGAATGCCCGCGCCGGGAGGGTGAACTCCACCGTGCGGCGTTCCCCGGCCCGGAGAAACAGCTTCTCGAAAGCTTTCAGCTCGTGTACGGGGCGTGCGACGGAAGGCCGTTCGGGACGCACGTAAATCTGTACGGTCTCCGAACCGTCGCGCGCTCCGGTGTTGCGGATTTCGATACGGCCGCGAACCTTGCCGTCCTTGCTCGAAACGTGCAGCCTGCCGTAGCGGAACGTCGTGTAGCTGAGTCCGTAACCGAACGGGAACTGCGGCTCGACCTCCTGCGTGTCGAAATAGCGGTAGCCTACCATCAGTCCCTCTTCGTAGTTTACCGTATCGAGGTTCTGCGTGGCCAGCCTGTGCGACGGCGAGTCTCCGAGTTTTTCGGGCCATGTGAAGGGCAGGCGGCCCGAAGGGTCTGCTTCGCCGTAGAGGATGTCGGCGACGGCCGTGCCGCCCTCCATGCCGGGATACCACGCTTCGACGACGGCCGGAACCTTGCCGATCCAGCCGCCCAGCTCCATCGGCGAGCCGTTGATCAGTACGACCGCCGTGCGGGGATTGACCGCGGCAAGGCGCGCGATCAGGCGTTCCTGATCCTGCGGAAATTCCATCGTCATCCGGTCGCGGCCCTCGGTGTCGAGGCTGTGGTCCAGCCCTCCGACGAAGATCACTGCGTCGGCTTCTCTGGCCGCCGCGTCGAGCCGGGCCAGCTCTTCGGCCGCTCCCGACGATTCGGGCAGTTTCCATTCGAGCCGCACCGAAGCGTCGCATTCGCGGTTTTTCGAGTAGTTGACGCAGAAGAAATAGGGTTCGTCCTTTTGCAGCTGGATCGTCGCGGTGACGGTGCGTTCGCCTTCGCGGGAGTCGTCGGCCACGATCGTCGGGGCGCCGTAACAACCTTCGGGGAAGATCGCGCACCAGCCGCCGACGGTCAGCCGCAGCGTGTAGACGCCGCTGACGGGCGGGGTGATCCATCCCTGAAAATTCGCCGAGAACGACTCGACGGGAATCGTCCCGTCGGGTGATTTCATCTCCCACATGAAGTCGATCTGCGGTTCGGTGCGGACCAGCGTCCGCTCCCCTCCGGCGTAGGTCGCCTTCCAGCCCGGTTCACGGCCGTAGGGATCACTGTGGACCGCTTCGGCGGGTATAAGCGAGAAGCCGCCGAGTTTTTCGGTGGGGAAATAGCTGACGCAGGCACTGCCCGTCAGGTTGCGCAGGCCGCCGAGGACGGTCACTTCGTAGGGCGATTCGATGCCCGAACTGCCGCCCATGCCGGGCAGGCAGAAACGTTTGTCGGCGTTGGGACCCGTGACGAGGATTTTCATGCCCCGGCGCAGCGGCAGCATGCCGCCTTCGTTGCGGAGCAGCACGATACTCTCTTCGGCCAGCTGTCGGGCCGTGGCCTGATGTTCGGGGGTGTTGATGTCCGCTCCGGCGGAGATGCTGCGGCCGTCGAGCGCGCCGATGCGGTCGTAGATGCGCAGGATGCGGCGCACCTTGTCGTCGATGACGCTTTCGGGAACGCGCCCTTCGCGGACCGCGTCGAGCAGGGGCCGTCCGAAGCCGCAGCCTTCGCCGCCCGGCATCGAGACGTCGAGTCCCGCCAGCGCCGCCTTTTCGGTCGAGCGGGTCTGGAGCCAGTCGGTGATGACGAATCCGTCGAATCCCCACTCCTCTTTGAGGATGTCGGTCAGCAGGCGGCGGCTGTCGCTCACGAACTCGCCGTTCACGCCGTTGGCCGCGGTCATGACGCTCCACAGTCCGCCTTCGCCGACGGCCGCTTCATAGGCCGGGAGGTAGATTTCATGCAGGGCGCGGTCGCCGACCGCGGACATGTAGAAATTGCGGTTGTTCTCGCGGTTGTTGCAGGCGTAGTGTTTGAGGCAGGCGGCGACCTTTTCGCGCTGGATGCCCTTCACGGCAGCGACCGTGATGCGGCTGTTCAGGTACGGATCTTCGGTGTAGTATTCGAAGAAGCGGCCGCACAGCGGATCGCGCAGAATGTTGTTGGCGGGACCCAGCAGGACGCCCCGGCCGATAGCCCGGGTTTCGCGGCCCATCGCTTCGCCGGCCTTTTCGGCCAGTGCGGGGTTCCACGCCGCACCCCACGCGATTCCCGACGGAAACGCCGTGGCAGGGCCGCCGATATTGGGTCCGCGGGGACCGTCGCAGCACTGCACTTCGGGGATTCCGAGCCGCGGAACGCCCTGAAACGCCATGCGGGGCGCGGCTCCGGCGCACATGGCGACTTTCTCTTCGAGGGTCATCAGCCGCAGCAGGCTGTCGATTTTGCGTTCGGATGCCGGATCGCTCCCCGTACCCGCCGTGGTGCGCAGTACGGAGAGGCAGAGCAGGATGCCGGCGAATAGTTTGATTCGGTTCATCGTGCGGTATTTTCGGATTATGAGTTCGTTCCCGGTGCGGGAAAACTGAATTCGTAGTTTCCCGGGCCGACCGAGAGCTGCTGTTTGCCGGATGCGGAGGCTGCGGGGAGTATCCGGATGCGCCCGTCTTCGGCCCGGTCTGCGACGGGACGGCCCTCTTCGCGGATTTCACCGGCACGGGCCGGAATGACGACCCGCGCTTCGATGCCTGCGGGCACTTCGACCTTCCAGACGATGCTGTTTCCGTCACGCCGCCATTCGCTCGAAATCCGGCCTTCGGGAATCCGGCGGGCGGCCGATGCGCGGTCCAGCCCCGGGAAATCGTTCCAGCGGAAGGTCCACGGTTCCCGGACGCTTCCGCGGGCGGCGAGTCCCGCTACGCCCGTGTAGAACCACTCGTCGAAGGCGGCGTGCATGGGGTGCGACATCGAGCCGTCGTAGGCTTCGTATCCGCCGTCGAAACCCTGCACGGGCCAGTGTTCCCAGAGCGTCGTGGCTCCGAGGTCGAGCATGGCCCGGTAGCTGGGGTATTCGGGTTTGGTCAGCAGGCGGCGGGCGATGTCGCCGTAACCCTCGGCGGCGAGTATGTGCAGCATCGGCGCGGTGCCGAAGATGCCCGCGTCGAAGTTGCGGCCTTCGTCGCACAGGGCGACGAGTTTTTCGACGATCTTCTCCCGCGGCAGAAGCGCCGGGTCGCAGTAGTAATAGGCGAATGCGAGCGCCGTCTGGCTGTATTCGGCCCGTTCGTGCGGCGGCAGGAAGTAACGCTCGGTCAGTCTGCGGCTCAGCGAGTCGGCCAGCTGCCGGTAGTACCGGCTCCGGGACGGGTCGCCGATGAGTTCTTCGGTCTGAGCCAGAATCCTGCAGCAGCGGATATACATGCCTGAGGTGAGAATCGGGATCTCGGCGTTGCCGATCCACGGCTTTCCCGACTCGGCGGCCCGCCGCATCGCGGGCGAACACCAGTCGCCCAGTCCCGTAACCAGCAGTCCGGTTCGGGGATCGGCGATCGAGCCGAGGTAGCCGACCCATGTGCGCATCGGTTCCAGAAACTCCTGCAGGATGCGCACGTCGCCCGTTTGGGTGCAGATCTCCCACGGGATGAATACCTGCGCGCTGCCCCAGTCGGGCGATGCCGCATTGCAGAGCCGTTTGCCGGGGGCGATCATGTGGGGCACGCCCGCCGGTTTGGGTTCGCGGACGACTGTGCCGTAAACGGGACCGACGCGCGGTTCGCCGGTGACGCGGCGGCCGCCGGTTTCGATGTCGCGGGCGTATTTGTGCAGGAACGATGCGGCGTCGTAACGGGTCAGCAGGACCCCGGCGATGGCGTGTCCGTCGCCGAGCCAGCCGCAGCGTTCGCGTACCGGGCAGTCCATCGGAAGCCCGTGCATGCCGGCCAGCAGGGTGCGGCCGGCGGCTTGGTGGAGCCGGACGAGCTGGGGATCGGAGCAGTCGAACGAGGAGGTCTCCGGCAGGTCGGTGTGGACGACGACGGCCGTGAGGGTCTCGCCCGACGGCGCTTCGGGCAGTGCGCCCGATTCGACGTAAAGGGCCGCATACTGGAATCCGTGGAACGTGAAGCCGGGTTCCCATGTCTCTTGGGCGCCGCCCTTGGCGGTGTAGTAGTCGGCCTGCACCGTGCCGTTGATCTCGTTGCCGACGGGGGTGCGGAAAAGCGTTCCGTCGGGATTGATTTTCTCTGCGAATTCGAGGCGGATGCGCGTGCCGGGCGCGGCGTCGCGCAGTTGCAGGCGGCACCAGCCGGTCAGGTTTTCCCCGAAATCGTACAGATAGGGCCGTTCGCCGTCGGGTTCCGAAATTCGCTTCACGCAGACGGGGACCACTTCGCGTACGGGCCGTTCGGGAGGCATGCACTGCGGTTCGAGACGGACGGCGGGACCCGGCGCGGGGTATTCCGCGACCGCCTGCCACTCCGCATAGTCGTTCGTGCCCCACTGCGGAATCTCCTGCCGGGCGTCGTATACTTCGCCCCGGTAGACGTTGTTTTCGCCGATCGGACCCGTCGCGGCCCGCCATGTCAGGTCGGCGGGCGCCGAGGTCTGCGTGCCGTCGGGATGGTTGAAGACGAATTGCGCCCGCAGGCGGGGCTGGCCGTAGCGCATCGTGCCGCCCCATGCGATCCACTGGTCGTACCAGCCGTCGCCGAGGATGACGCCGAGTTCGACCTCCTGCTGCCGTGTGCCGGCGAGCCAGCCGCCGATGTCGGTCGGGATGTAGAGACAGCGCAGTTCGTAGTCGGTCTGGGCCGGACCCATGACGCAGCCCCGGCCCGCGTCGTGTCCGTTTACGAAGA
The DNA here is from genome assembly GCA_021204515.1 of Alistipes sp. GTDB lineage: Bacteria > Bacteroidota > Bacteroidia > Bacteroidales > Rikenellaceae > Alistipes. The sequence continues at coordinate 5,291 of JAJPZH010000071.1, forward strand.
GTTTGTACCAGCCGGGGGCGCAGACGTAGGCCCGTGCCGAGACGACGGGCTTGTCGAGCCGGACGGTGCCGCGCAGGTAGGCGGCGCGGTGGCCGCGGGCCGTGCTGTCCATGCCGATCCACGGTCCGGTCCACTCCTGCGGAGTCAGAAGCCCGTTCTCGAAGCGGGCCGTCTGCGACCATTCCGATTCCTTTCCGTCGGAGGTGCGGACCCGGACCCGCCAGAAAACGGGATTGCCCGGAGCCGGGAATTCGCCTCCGTAAATGCAGGCGGTTTGCGTGCCGGCGACTTCGCCGCTGTCCCAGAGGTCGGGCGCCGGGAAATCTTCGGCGGAGGACGCCTGCACGTGATAGGCGGTCTGCATGACGGGGGCTTCGGCGCTTTGGGGCAGCGTCCATGTCAGGCGCGGCTGCCGGCTGTCGGTGGACGGTGGCGATGTCTGCCCGTCGGCCTTCAGGTCTTCGGGCCGGTTTGCGGCGGTGCATGCCGCACAGAGGGCGGCGAGGAGCGGCAGTAAGAGTCGTTTCATGGGCGGTCGTATTTAAGGCCGTGCGCTCCATGCGCGGAGCATGCGGATCATTTCGGTTTCGGCGGCCAGTTCCCGTTCGTAATGGAAACCCCACATGTGGTTGGTCCACGGGTAGAGCTGGTCGCCGTCGAACCAGCCTTTCCATTTGCCGTGCTCGGCGCGGGCGCGGCATCGGGCCAGCTCCCGGACATAGTCTTTGGCTTTCTCCATGTGGTCGGCGGCTTGGGCGAAGCGCTCCGCGCCGATGGCGTCGAAAGCCCGGAACAGTTCGTCGCCCCAGAGGTTCATCAGCCGCGACGTGGCGATCTGAAGCAGGACGAAATCGTAATAGAAACTGCGCCGGTCGGGGCGGATTTCCGGGGTGAGGGCGTTGGCCTCTTCCCACAGCCTATTCCATGCCGGAGCGTTGCGCCGGAGTTCGTCCTGCCCCATTTTGCCGTAGCGGCCTCCCGTCGGCACCTCGATCGAACGGACGTATTCGACCATCGCGCGGCGTTTGTCCGCCGCGCCCTCGATCTTTTTGAGGATCGCTTCGTCGAGGATCGTGTACTGCGACATGCGTTCGAGAATGATCATCGACCGCACGGGCATTTCGAGCTCCCAGTAGCGGACCAGCAGATCGGTCAGATGCGCCGGGTCGCGCATGCCGTACTGACGGGCGATCCATGCGTCGGTGAAGGTGCGCCAATACTCCTTATCGGCCAGCCACGGACGGGCGTCGTAGGCCAGATCCATCGCCATTGCGGTTTTGAGCGGGATTTCGCGGATGTCGCCGACGTTGAATTCGGCCATCGAAACGGCTCCGGCCCGCACGGCCTTCACCAGTTCGTGCTGTACGCCGCTCATCGGGTACCACTGCACCCAGTGGTTGTCGCAGAAGGTCAGGTGGAAGAAGATGCCGTGGTGGGCGTCGCGCTCCAGATGCTTCTTTTCGGGCAGCAGGCGGAAGACGCCGAACGACGGATCGTCGGGCCAAAGGATATAAGTGTTTTCGGGAAACTGCAGTTCGCCCGTCAGGTATTGGTCGAACAGGTCGTTGCGGTTGGCGATCATGTAGAGCGGTCGGGTGCCGGGCAGGTTGCGTTCGACGATTTGGGCCTGAAGGCGGATCGCTTCGTTGGTGAGCCGCGCCCGCTCGACGACCGAACGCGGGGCTGCGGGGTCGTTCTCGTGAAAATCGGTGTCGTTGGCCCCTTTGAGTCCGACGGTCCAGATCGCCAGATGGTCCTTGTGGCGTTTTACGCCCTCCTCTTCCCAGAAACGGAGCATTTTCTCCCGCTGGGTCATCCAGCTGTAGGGGTAGCGCTGGTCGTAGGTCTTTTCGCAGAAAGCGTCCCATGTCCACGTGTGCGGTCCCGGGTCGAAGGCGTAGGAGGTGTTGGCGACGAGCATGTGCATATGCGATCCGGTGACGTAAAGGCCGCGGTCGCTGGCCAGCCGGAGCGAAGCGCTGTCGGGCGTCTGGCCGTACTCGATCAGCGTATAGAAGTTGCCGCGCATGCGGCAGATCGTTTCGAAGATTTCGGCCCAGTCTTCGGCCTTGATCGAATTGTCCTCCCCTTCGCGGTGGTGCCAGCCCAGCAGGGCGTGCTCGTCATTGACGAACCAGCCCCGGAATCTGAAGGTCGGGGGACCCTGCACGACCGTACCTTGGTTCCAGCCCGCGGTTTTGACCCTGCGCGGCACGGCGTCGGTCCAGAATTTCTGGGGATCGGTGCCCAGCAGGCGTTCGCTCGCTTCGTAGAGTCCGTACATCGCCCCGCGTTCGTCGCTTCCGGCCACGATCAGCGCTTCGGGAATCGCGGAGTGGTCGGCGAAAGGCCGCGCTACGGGGATGATGGCGAAACTTTCCCACTTTCCCCGGATCGAATCGACGTCGATGCGCTTCTCGGCGATCAGCCGGTCGAGCAGCGGGCTTTTCCCGATGACGGCGGGCAGTATGACCGGGCGTGAGCCTGCTTCTGTGAGCGTCGTGACGACGGGCAGTCGCCGGCCGGCCGATTCGCGGCAGTCGTCGTTGAAGTCCGAAACGGCGTAACGGAGTATGGTCGAAGCATCGGCCGGAAGCACGACGGCGGCGTCCTGCGCGGCACGGCGTTGGAGGATGCGGATTTCGGGCGTCGCCGCGAACGGAGCGAGGGTGTGCAGCAGGGAAAAAGAGAGCGTGAGGATAAGCAGTTTTGTCCGGTTCATTGGTTTTTTGATAGGGTTCCGGGCAAAATTAAACAGAGACAGAGGCTCGGCTGTTGCGCTATTTGACAGAATGACTTTGATTTCTGACAAAATTCCCCGTGCCGCGCCGTGTTCCGACCGGGGCGGTGCCGGAACGGGAAACGGTCCCGTATGGAAAGAGCTTCCGGACGGGTGTTCCGGAAGCTCTTCGTGCGGTGTGTAAGAGTGCAAGTGTGTGGTGTGCGGCCGTTCGTGCGGCGCGGCGGATCAGAATTCCGTCACGACCGGTTTGCCGTCCATCCAGTTGAGCATGTTGATAACCAGCGTGTTCCAGTTTTGGAAGCCCGGGTTGAGGATCGGCTCGCCGTTCGAGGGCTGGTAGTATTCGTGCAGAGTGCCCGTGCGTTCGTAATCCCTCCCGAACAGGGCGATGGTTTTCGACGCCAGCTCCTGCGCCTCCTGTTCGAATCCGTATTCGACCAGTCCGCGCCACGTCAGGTAGTTCGACACGCCCCAGATCGGACCGAGCCATGTCGAGGGGTTGCCGCTGGCCTTGAGCGAGTACATTTTTTCCATTTTCGACAGCGTGCGTACGCCGTACGGGGCGTTGAAGGTCCTTTCGTCGGCGTAGTGTTCGCGTACCATGCGTTCGGCCTGCTCCGGGGTGGCGATGCCGGCCCACATGGCGAGGAATCCCGACCAGACGCCGATGCGCTGAATCAGGCAGTCCCACGTACGGGGCGCTCCGCCGTGATACATCTCTTTTTCGGTGCTGACCGGGCGCAGGTTGAGGTCCACGCTGTAAAAGAAGCCGTCGCGCTCGTCCCAGCAGTGTTCCTGAACGGCGGCCTTGAGGTCGTCGGCGTTCCGGGCGTATTCGGCGGCGAGTTCCTGCAGGTCGAGACGGCCCGCCAAGTACTCCATGGCGCGCAGTTCCTTATACATCATGCAGTTGAGGAATATCGAGCCGGAACTGCGGTCGGGGCGGAAGTAGGTGCAGGGATCGTTGTCCACGCCGATCATCACGTCGGTCTGCCAGAAATAAAGCCCCGTCGCACGGTGGCGGTAACGGTTCACATAGCCGCCGACGAAGTATTCCAGCCGGAAGAACTCGTCGCGCAGCCACTCGGCGTCGCCGCCGTTCTGCTTTACGATGAAGGCCGCGTGCTGGGCCAGACAGGGCTTGTGCATGTTCTCCTTGTAGATGTCTTCGGGTTTCTGCATTCCGGCGTCCATCGAGATATTGATGGGCACCCAGCCGTCGATCCCTGAGTAGCGGAGGAAGTTGAGCACGCAGCCTTTCTCGTAGTCGGCGATCTCCTTGAGAGCTTTGCCTCCCTGATCGGCCGCGGCTTGGTGGATGGCGATGTCGCTCAGCCACGAATCCCAGTCCCACAGTACGTTGCCGTACTGTGCGCCGCCCGGTACGATGAACGGGAAGGGCAGGTGCCCGCCCGGCTCGCGGCAGTAGTCGCGGTAGGTCGAGTAGATCTTTTCGCGGATGATTTTTCCGTATTTCCTGTGATCGGGCGTGCGGCTTTTCTGCGCCGACGCCGGAAGGGGCAGAAGCGTGCCTGCGAACAGGAGCGCCGTCAGGGCCAATATTCCTTTTTTCATGGTGCTATGCAGTTAAAAATTATTGGTTTCGAGTACCACCGGGCCTGTGAGTCCCGATTTCTGGAGCGGGTCGCCGGCTTTCCACGGCTGGTAGGCTACCCACGTGCGGCGTTCGCTTTGGGGCAGGTTCAAGTCGCCGATAAGACGGTTTTTCCACGTGGTCACCACGTTGATCTCCACGTTGTTTTCGCCCGCTTTCACGGCGTCGGTGATCTCCACGCGGTAGGGCGGGGTCCAGACTCCGCCGACGTAGACTCCGTTGATTTTGACTTTCGCCATGGCCGTCACGTCGTTGAGGTTGAGGAACACGCGGCCTTCGGGCAGCGTGTCGAGCGTGAACGTGTGTTCATAGACGACAGCGCCGGAGTAGTGGCGGATGTCGAAATCGGGATGCTGCGTGAAGTCGAACAGTTCGTCTGCGACGAGCGGCCGGGCGGGGCCGCGTTTGCTTTGGTCGAAGGTGAGCGTCCACGGACCTTCGAGTGTCGTCAGGGCTTCGTAGGCCGGGAAGTTGGCTTCGGTTCCGGCTGCGATGTCGGTCGTTTCGGGACGTGCGGCCGAACGGCGGAATACGATGAAGAGGCTTTCGTAACCGTCTAATTTCAGCGGAACCTGTACGCCGTCCTGCGTCGGGGCGAACGCCGGCAGGGGGCGCATCGTGCCGTCGATGGCGTTCCATGCCTCGGGCTGCATGCCTTTGACGCGGAATTCGGGGGCCGTGCGGATCGGTTCGCCGCTCTGGTTCGAGACGAAGTAGATATCCATGCCGTTCACCGTGCGGTGGCAGTAGAGTACCGGATCGTCCTCCGCCGTGCGGCAGTCGGGGGCGCAGCCGATCAGCTTCATGGCCTGCGGCATGGTCAGCCCGTCGATCAGCATTCCCTTGCCGATGCGGGCGTAGCCGGTTGCCGGGTCGATCTGCGACCAGAGCGAGTCGGCCGTGCTGCGAACCTCCCGGTCGGCAGCGGGGTAGTTCTCGTAGCTGGGCGAGCGGCGCGGCGCAGGGCCGAGTACGACGGCCCCCTGTTCGATGAGCCGGGCGATCTTGTGCAGCAGCCGGGGACGCATGGTCTCCAGCTTGGGCAGCACGAGTATCCGGTACTGCGTGCCGTGAGGCAGCGTCAGCAGCCCGTCCGCAACCGTCATGTCGCGCTCGATCACTTCGGCGTTGATGTAGTCGAACTGGTAGCCTTTGGGAAGCGCCGGGTCGGTGACGCCCGTCATCTTGGGCGTATCTTCGCCGATGAAGTAGGCCGCGTCGGCCACGTTGAGTCCCTGCTGGAGCATGAAGTTCACGCGCTTGACATATTTGATGAAGAGATCCAGCTGCGGAAACCATGTGTTCTTGCGGTTGAATTCGTTGCCGAAGGTGGCGTTCACGCCCGGCTCGCGGTCTTCGTAGGGCTGCGAGATGTAGAGGTGCAGCAGCGTGTTGTTGATTCCTTCGGTGAAGAAACGGTCGCCGCGCTGTTTCATCATGGCCGGGTAGCGGTGATAACCGCCGCCGCCCGCCGTGAACGACTCTGCCGAAATCTTGTTCTTGCCGTAGATATGGCCGCACGACGATGCCGCGCGGTTTTCGATGTCGCCCAGACTTCCCTCGCTCCAGAATTCGCCGCCGATCTCGTCCGACTGTCCGCCGTACTGCAGGAACTCGCCGGGGAAGCCCCAGTGTCCGTAATTTTCGAGCCATGTCGTCAGTCCGTACTTGTGGCTCACTTCGCGCAGTCCGGCGACGTAGTCGTAGGCGACCTTGTCGGCCACCAGCCGCCGCATGTCCCAAAGGAACCTGTCGGAGACATCTTCGCTCTGCACCACCGCACCCGCATAGACGGGCAGCAGCGGTACGGGGTCGTAGCCGTAACGGGTTTTGAAGGCTTCGAGGAAGCCGTCCGTGAAGTTCTGACCGCCTGTTTCATAGGAGTCCTCCACCACGACCTTCCAGCATTTGCGGTCTTCGGCCGGAATGCGGCGGTATATTTCGCCGAGGAACGCTTCGAAATGGGCTTCGATGTGCTCCCTGCTCATTTTGTCGGTCTCCAGACCTTCGGCTTCGGGACGTGCCGGAGAGTTTACGACGCCCGTGGGAAGCATGCCCGTACGCATGACGGTCCATTCGCCTGCGGGAGCGTTCCATGTCAGGCGGTCGCCCTTCAGGCAGTCGCTGATGTCGAGGATGTCGTCCGGTCTGATTACCAGCGAAGTATCGTCCGCTGCGGGCTGGACGCGCCACATGTATTCGTGCCAGTAAGGCAGCGGGGTCTGATACATTTTGGCCAGCGTCTTTTCGGGGTAGCGCTCCACGACGGGCAGCGACGAGAATTCGGCTTCGCGCAGTCCGAAGCCGGGCGTGGCGTCGGCGAAGACGAGCCGGAAACGGGTCGAAGCGGTCGCCGGAACCGAAATCACCACCGGCGCATAGGGATCGAAGCCTACGTGCAGGGCGGGATTGAAGCGCGTGACCGGAAATTCGGCCAGCGTATGCAGCGTGCCGTCCAGTTCGGCTTCGAGCCGGGCCGGACAGTCCACCGGAGCTTCGGTGACGTGGAGTTTCAGGCTGCGCAGCGTGAACGGCTGGTCGGTCGTGAACTCCAGCGCGACCTCGCTGCTCTGCGACCCCGCAGGCAGCAGTTCTACCGAAGTGTCGGGATCGCCGTCGATCAGCTGTTCGGGGTGTGCTACCGACGGCGTAGCCGTAACTTTGGTCTGGGCCGGGGTGAGCGTCCGGCCGTCGATCGCCGGGAAGGCGATCACCTTTACATCTTGGAAATCGGCGCTCCGCTCACCGGCCGGCCGGGGCAGGTCGATCTCTACCGGTTGTCCGCCCGTGACGCGGACCGTGGTGTTGGCCAGATAGCGCATCGACTGCTGCGGCTTGACCCACGGGCCGCCCGACTGGCTCCAGCCCGGACAGTTGAAGATGCCGATGTCGATGCCCAGTTCCGTGGCGGTTTTCAGCGCCGTGTGCATCACCTCCCACCACGCTTCGCTGTAGAATTTGACGGGTCCTTCGCCCGACTCGCCGTCTTCGAGTCCGATGTTGCCGATGAAGGCGCGGTCGATGCCGATGCGCTTCATCGACTCCAGATCGCGGCGCACGCCTTCGGCGCTGATGTGGTTCGAGATCCAGTACCAGTAGACCGATGTCTGTATCGAATCGGGCGTCGCGGCGAAACCTGCCGCCAGCTCGTCGCCGGAGACGGCTTTCCGGCCGCTGCACGATGCGAGCGATAATAACAGGGCGAGTGCCGGGAGTAAAAATCTGTTCTTCATGGGTTGGGTTTTAACATTGTTCGTTTTCGTCATCCGGCTCCCTGCGTCGCAACCTCTGCGGCCGCCATGTCGGGAGTCGCGCCCGCCGCTTTCATGCGCCGTATGAGGAGCTTGCCGCCGGCCAGCACGCAGAGCGTCCTGTGGTCCGCACCTGCGAAGCAGAGCGATGCGACGCCTCCGGCTGCGGGCTGCAGGACGGCCCTCACGCGGCCGTTGTGGTCGCAGACCTGTATGCCGGTCGGCGTGGCGGCATAGAGATTGCCCTGCCGGTCGCACTGCATGTTGCCGCGCGGCCGCAGATGATCGGCGTAAATGTTGTGCAGGCGGTACCACTCCTGCCGGCAGTCGAGCGAACCGCCGCGGCGCACCACGTAGTTGTCGATCCAGTCGGAATACATACGCGAAGATAATAACATTTCGTGATTCGGAAACAAGGCGAGCGTTTCTCCGCCTTCCGGACAGCCGCCGACGGTCCGGAGGGTCCCGTCCGCGCCGATGCGTACGATCCGGCTCCCGTGCCCGTTGTCGGTCGAGGCGATCAGTTCGCCGCCGGGACCTGCCGGAATTAGCGCCCTGACGCCGGGAAGCCGGGCGATCGTTTCGGATGCGCCGCTGCCGGCGTAGAGCCGGATGCGGCCTTTGCGGTCCGTGGTGTAGATGCCTTTTGCGCTGGCCGCCGCCGCTTTTTCGCCGCGGGGCAGTTTTAGGAACGGTTCAGTTCGCCCCTCCGCCGTGACCGAGCGGACACAGCCCCGGTCGTCGGAGACGAACAGCCGCCCGGCCGCATCGGACATCAGTTGTCCCGCGGGGGTGAAGGAGAGCGGAATCTCCCGCCACTCGGCGCCGGGTTCGAGGATGGCCGCGAGCATGTCGTTCTGCGACGTCCCCGCCGTAACGCGGGCGGGCCAGTCTTTCCAGAGCCAGCGCATCGCTTCGGGGAATATCCGCGTGGCGCCGACGTCGTCGTGGCCCGTGTCGCCCCACGAATGGTTGGGCGCGTAACCTGCGAAGTCGAGCGCCGAGAGCATCAGCCGGTTGGCTTCGAACCAATGGCCGAAGAGCGGGTTCCAGACGTCGTGCACGTTGTCCTGAATGAAGATGCGGAGCGGTTTGGGTTCGGTTTTGCGGATCAGGTAGGGATATTCGTGGCCGCCGCGCATCGAGACATAGGTTCCGACGACGCTGAATACCCGGCTGAAAAGGTCGGGACGCTGCCATGCCGCCGTGAACGCGCAGATCGCGCCGCTGCTGCCGCCCGTAATCAGGCGGTCGTTGGGGTCTTTCGACAGCCGGACCGCCCGGCCGTCGGCCGTCGTGCGGCGCTCGGCGTCGGGCAGCAGTTCCCGCTCGACGAAATCGGCGAACCGCTCGTCGATACGGTCGAATTCGTTGCTTCGGTTGAAGCGCACGGGATTGCCCTGTTCGTCGTTCACGGCGGCATGGC
>JAJPZH010000107.1 GCA_021204515.1 Alistipes sp.
CTGTTTCGGATGTAGCCCAGACCGAAGCTACCATAACGGTAACTCCCAGCGACGCCCACGCTACCTACTATTATGCGGCTGTAAAGAAGGCCGAGTTCGATACGTTCGAGTCCGACGCAGCCTATGCCCAGCATATTCTCGACAATCTGCAGGCTATCGCGGATAAGAAAGTGCTGTCGCTCAGCGAATATCTTGCAACGGCCCTCGTCAAGGGAAGCACTCCGCAGAAAATCACCGATCTGACGGCCGGCACCGACTACTACGCCGTTGCGCTCGGCATGCTGACGGACGGCCGCTTCACCTCCGATCTGGTAAAAGAGGCGTTCAAGACGGACGATGCTCCGGAGCCTGCTCCTGAATTGACCCTTTCCATGAGAGCCGGCGACGCCAGCGGTGCGAACACTTCTTCGTATGTCACCTGTCATATCAAGTCCTCGGATATAGTTTCGGCAAAAGCAGCATTCCTTATGAAATCTGCTGTCGATAACGCGCTTGCCGAGGGAAAAACGCTTGCTGACATTTTGGCTGGAGTTACGAATGATCCGACTCTTACAGCTGAACAGGTTGAGAAGATAAACAGCGCTGACGGTTATGACCTGCCTTGCCGCGGTGTGCCTGCTTCTACGGCTGTTACGGCGATTGTTTCCGTTACGAGTGTCAATGGAAAAACAACGGTCGATTCGGCTTCGGCAACTACTGATGCTGCTCAGAGCGGAGGTGATCTTACATTATCTATCAACGTTACCGATATTACTGCAACAACCGCTAAGGTAAGTGTCACATCGAGCGATGAAACTTCGTCCTATTTTTTCAGTGTGCTCTCTGAATCCCTTTATGCCCAACTTGGCTCTACTCCCGAAGGTATCGCAGCATTTATACCGATTTTGTGGGAGAGTTATCAAGAGGACTATCCGTCAATGACACTTCCGCAGATTCTTGCTCAGCTTCTTTCGATCGGAAATGATAGTTATGATTTTGATGAACTGACTCCCGGTGCTAAATATTATGCTTTCGCTATCGGTGTTGATGCGACAACCGGAGCTACGACTACCAGTGCCGTCGTAAAAGACTTTACTACTGAAACCGGCAGCGGAGGTGATGGCCCGGAACTGACTTTGACACTTCGTGCTGGAGATGCTAATGGTGCAAATACCGATACTAAGGTTTATATGGGTGCCTATGCCCCGACTGCAACAGGTGCATATTATGGACTATTTTTAACTTCGGATGTTGAAAAAGTACTTGCTCAGGGAGCTTCTTATGATGCTATAGTTACTCAGAACGGAACGGATATGTCTACTAAAGAAGGATGGTTGGAATGGCTTGTTACGAATCCCGGAATTGGAGTTATCTTTGGTGGATTAGATCCCGGTACTTCTTATACTTGTATTTTAAAAGTTACAGATTCGGCTGGTAAATCGACTACAAAGCATGTCGCAGCCACTACCGAAGGTGGTGGGGAAGCTTCGGATGCTTACAAGGCATGGCTCGGTACGTGGACGGTGACGAGTACCTCGTCGGTATATACAAAAAAACCGTTGACGTTTGATGTTGTTTTCAAGCAGAAAGTTGCAAATGTTTCCTATTCCGTTGAAGGATGGACAGCTTCTATTTTCCGCGATCAGCCGGATGAGAGTCCTTATTTCCCGGTAGCTACATTCAACGACGGTGGATTTTATTTTGCAAATGGTCAGACCTTTGGTAAATTCAATTTGGGTGAGTATGGTACCGGAACTTTGACATATTGCTGTTTCTTTACGCTTGCAGGTAAGAATTACTATTCCAGCCAAACTGAGTTCAGTGATGGTACGCCTTTCGTCAGCTTGTACGGAACTATGAACAGCGATAAGCAGTCTGCTGTAGTCAAGGGTGCAGAAGTTGAGTATAGTGATGGTGACGCTATAATGGAATACGCAGACTTTATATACGTATTGGATAGTGGGCAAGGAGCAATGGGTATTCTTCCCGGTGAAGGGTTCAAATATTCGACGTCGGCGGGTGAATATACCGATTCTCCGATAGGTCCTTATACAATGGTCAAAAAGGGTTCTGTAACGTCTGCATTGTCTGCTCCGTCAAAATCTGCTGTTGATATGAACGCTATGCCGTATGCAGGCAAATTGTCGAGTGTACTTTCGTCAAGAACGGCAGTTGCTGTTACTTCTCCTGAGCAGAATGGCGTGGTATTCGAAAGCCAAGTAGCAATGCCGATCTCGCTTGTATTCGATCGTCCTGTTGCGTTGAAGGCTGTCATTGACAACAGAGGGAATTTTGAAAATGCTGGATTGGAAAAGCAGATTTCAAATAACTTGGATAATAACACGGATTGCCAACTCTTGAATAGATTGTAAGAGTTTGAATTATCATTATCGAACTGCGGTCCAATTTGGACCGCAGTTTTTTTTATTCCAATATATACGTATTTCGAAAATATGAGGATTGGTTTGTAAAAATTTTCCTAAGAAGATGAAATAATATGCCTAATTTATTGTATATTTAAATAATTCCAATGTTTTTCCTGCGGCTTTTTATTATTCACCCACTTAAATAATTTAAGCTATGAAAAAATCTTACTTCTTTCGAAATTCGTTATTGCCGTTGCTCGGTGCATTGGCCGTAATGTGTGCAGGTTCCTGCTCGCAGGAAATCCTCGAAGTATCCGAAGACCTTGCGCCGGATAATTTGCAGACGCGCGCAGGCATTGCTCAGATCGGCATTGTCAGTAATCCTATGGGAAGAGGAATTGGCAATGAGTATTATGGAAAGGATATAGATTATACGTTTAACCTCGTGACGTCAGGAGTTGATGCGGGTATAGAAGTGATAAATACAAACATTTCATTCTTTACTACGATAGACGGCGGCATCGATCAAATTTCGCGGACCGATAAATCGCTGAAACTACGTTTTACGAAATGCGGTGTTTATCAGATATTGGCAACACGGAATTATCGTGATCTTGCGGACCCGTCGGGACCGATTATTATCCAACAGGCAACCATTACTTGTCGGGTGGCGTCGCCTGTGGCAAGTATCGAAGGGCCGAGTTCTGTGGCACTCGGTAAAGTTTATAATTTCAGTGTCAATTTCGAAGAGCCTGATTATCCTGATCCCAATCTGGAAATAACGGAGTCGATTTTTAATGATCCGAAGTGTACGGTTATCAATAACGACGGAGCCGGAAACTATTTGATTCGTTTCGACCAGCCGGGTGCATATGAGATTAAACCCGGGTTGACATGGACTAACTCTTCCGGTTTTATGAAGGTCGGTCCACATTATTATGTAGAGGTGTTTTTTAGGCCGGAGATGAGTTATGGGTTCATGAAAGGTATTTCTAAACTAGGTGCAGGTGTAATGTATCTGAATTATATTGATTTGTGCGATCAGCAACAAGATGTTTATGCTTCTTTGCCATATAGAGTGTATTTCAAGTATAAAGAGGTGGGCATAAGGTCTAATGGAATTGCTCTCGAGGTCGTTGATTGGAAAGAAATCCGTCAGGCGGCTGGAGAGTCTGGAACAGTTATTATGCCTGCTACGACAACTCCAATGGATGGCATTTTTATGGGGCCTAATCCGGATCTTCCCGGAGATTATTGGAAAATAGAGATTCCGAGCGATAAATGCTATTCTTTGGAAGATGTAGTAGGGGGAATTGTTGTTCCGGGAGAACCGATGGAATAACTTTCTCAGCCTAACGCCTAAAACAACGCCCGAAGCATTATGCTTCGGGCGTTGTTTTCATGTTGTAACCGTGCGTTATTCCGGAATGATCGCCTCGCTGGGGCAAACGCCTGCGCAGGTGCCGCAGTCGATGCAGGTATTGGGGTCGATTACATAGATATCGCCAGCCGAGATAGCCTCTACCGGACATTCGCCGATGCAGGTACCGCAGGCAACGCAGGAGTCGGTGATTTTGTAAGCCATTTTATGAAAAATTTATTTGTTAATGTGTGTGTAAGTAACGGCAAATATAAAAACTTATTTGATAATATCAAAACCCGTATAGGGAATCAGCGCTTCGGGAATGCGGATGCCCTCGGGGGTCTGGAAGTTTTCGAGCAGGGCGGCGACGATGCGCGGCAGGGCCAGCGACGAGCCGTTCAAAGTATGCGCCAGCTGGGTCTTCTTGTCGGCGTCCTTGTAGCGGAGTTTGAGACGGTTGGCTTGGAACGATTCGAAGTTCGAGACGGACGAAACCTCCAACCAGCGTTTCTGCGCTTCGGAGTACACCTCGAAGTCGTAGGTGAGCGCCGAGGTGAACGACATGTCGCCGCCGCACAGACGCAGGATGCGGTAGGGCAGGCCGAGCGACTTGACGATCGACTCGACATGCGCCACCATGCCGTCCAGCGCTTCGTACGATGCGTCGGGCAGGCTCAGTTGCACGATCTCGACCTTGTCGAACTGGTGCAGGCGGTTCAGACCCCGCACGTCCTTGCCGTACGATCCGGCTTCGCGGCGGAAGCAGGGGGTGTAGGCGGTCATTTTTACGGGGAAATCCTTTTCGTCGAGGATCACGTCGCGGTAGATGTTCGTGACGGGAACTTCGGCCGTGGGGATCAGGTAGAAGTTATCGACCGTGGCGTGGTACATCTGCCCCTCCTTGTCGGGGAGCTGTCCCGTGCCGAAGCCCGAAGCCTCGTTGACCATGATCGGCGGCTCGACTTCGAGATAGCCGGCTTTGGTGTTACAGTCGAGGAAGTAGTTGATCAGCGCCCGCTGCAGGCGTGCGCCCTTGCCCTTGTAGACGGGGAATCCGGCGCCCGTGAGCTTTACGCCCAGATCGAAGTCGATGATGTCGTATTTGCGGGCCAGCTCCCAGTGGGGCAGCGGGTTTTCGGGCAGCTCGGTGTAGCTCTCGACGAGTTTTACGACGAGGTTGTCCTCTGCGGTTTTGCCCTCCGGAACGATCTCGGCGGGGAAGTTGGGCAGCGTGACGATCGCGGCCTGCAGCTCCTCCTGCACTTCGCGCGATTCGGCCTGCAGGCGGTTCGATTTCTCCTTGAGGTCGGCGACGAAGCGTTTGCGCTCCTCGGCCTCTTCGCGGCGGCCCTGACCCATCAGCGCGCCGATCTCCTTGGCGGCTTTGTTCTGTGCGGCCAGCGTATTGTCCAATTCTGCCTGAATGGCCTTGCGGCGGTCGTCCAGCGTTTCGATCTTTTCGATGACGGGCGCGGCGTCCACACCCTTTTTGGCCAGTTTGCGGATCGCGGCCTCTTTGTCATCGCGGATTTGCTTTAGCGTAAGCATACTATCTGTTGATTTTTGAGTATTCGTATTACAAACCGCAAATTTATAAAAATAGCGGCAATATTGCTCGGGCGGAGTGCTAAATTTTCAGTTCCTGCAGAAAAATGTACCGCAGAACGGAGCGCATCGGCGGCAGATCGGCTCTGCCGGGCCTGCCGTGTATTCGGCCGCCGATGCCGCATGGAGCGGGCGGGTCAGCGGACCGGCTGCGCCCCGAACAGCGGCCATGCCGGGTCGGGTGTGCGGGCCTGCCGCATCAGGGATTTCAGTTCGGCCGTTATGGCCGGATATTGGTCCGATAGGTCGTGCCGCTCCGAGGGGTCGTCGTCTAAGTTGTAGAGTTCGTAACGCGGATTTTCCGTCCGGATGTCGAGATGGAGCAGTTTCCACGGTCCGCGGCGCACCGCCTGCCGGCCGTTTTTCTCCATGAATTCGAAATAGAGGAAAGCGTGCTCCTGCTGCCCGCCGCGGTTTTCCAGCAGCGGCAGCAGGCTGATCCCGTCGTCGGAGACCGTGTCCGCCCCGCATGCGAGCAGTTCGCCGAACGTCGCGGGCAGGTCCCAGAAAGCGCACATGAAATCGGTCTCTGTTCCCGGCACGGTATGCCCCGGCCATGCGACGATCATCGGCACGCGGATTCCGCCTTCGTACAGATCGCGTTTGTAACCCCGGTAGATGCCGTTGCTGTCGAAGAAGTCGGGATCGGCACCGCCCTCGCGGTGGGGACCGTTGTCGCTTGAGAAGACGATGATCGTATTGTCGTATACGCCACTCTCTTTGAGCTGCTGCACGAGTTCGCCGACGTAATGGTCGAGACGGGTGACCATGGCCGCGAATGCCGCCCGCGGGCAGGGCTGCGAGCAATAGCCGCCTTTGCGGAAGTTTTTGCCGGAGTCGGTCCCGACATAAGGTGTTTCGGGATAGAGTCCGCGGAAACGTTCGGCGATGCTGTCCTGCGGCATGATGAGTTCGGCGTGGGGAATGGTCGTGGGGTAGAAAAGAAAGAACGGTCCCTGCCGGGCGGCTTTGTTGATGAATTCGAGCGCCCGCGCATGGATCAGGTCCGGGGCGTAGGAGCCTTTGCCGTAAGGCACCGAGTCCGTGTTGTCCGCCAGTTCGATACGGCGGTTTCCGTCCCACAGATGGTCGGGGTAGTAACTGTGGGCGAGCAGCTGGCAGTTGTATCCGTAAAACCGGTCTACGCCCTGCCGTGCCGGATCGCCCGTGGAACCGACGAAGCCGAGGCCCCATTTGCCGAACACGCCCGTCGTGTAGCCTGCGTTCCTGAAGTTGAGGAACAATGCTGCGGCTCCTTCGGGCAGGGGATATTGTCCTTCGGGCGGGAGTTCGATGTTTCCCCTTACGGGTGTATGTCCCGAGTGGGTTCCCGTAAGCAGGCATGAGCGCGACGGGGCGCTGACGGTCGTCCCGGCGTAACACTGGGTGAAGCGCATGCCGGCCGCGGCCAGCGAGTCGATATGCGGAGTCCGGAATTTCCGCTGTCCGTAACAGCTGAGATCGCCGTAGCCGAGATCGTCGGCGAGGATGAACAGTACGTTGGGCCTGCGTGCCGGCTGCGGTGCTGGATTCCGGGCCGAAGTCCGGTCGACTCCTGCCAGTCCGGTCAGCAGGACGCCGCTGAGTAAAAGACGGTAGTTCATAAAGGTCGGGATTGGTATGAAAAACGGACTAAAGATAGGAATAATATTCCGGATAGCGGAGTCTGCGGACTAAAACCTCGCAGGGGTGTGTTTTTTCGGCTTTCGGTTCCGGTTTTGTCGGGGAATTTGTTATTTTTGCAAAAATAAATAAAGCATGAACTTCGTCGAACTACTCGCTCCCGCCAGAGATTTGCAGTCGGCCGTGGCCGCCGTGGATTACGGCGCCGATGCCGTCTATATCGGCGGTGCGAAGTTCGGAGCGCGCCATGCGGCGGGCAACAGCGCGGAGCAGATCGCCCGTGTCGCGGAGTATGCCCACCGTTACGGCGTGCGGGTGCATGCCACGCTCAACACCCTGATCTATGACGACGAACTGGAGACCGCCGAGCGGCAGGCCCGCGAACTGATCGCGGCCGGGGTCGATGCGCTGATCGTGCAGGACATGGCCCTGCGGCGGATGGACCTTCCGGTCGAACTGCACGCCTCGACGCAGGTGTGCAACATGACGCCCGAACAGGCCCGTTTCTTAGGCGAATGCGGTTTCGCCCGTGTGATTCTCGAACGGGCGCTGTCGCTCGACGAGATCCGGGCGATATGCGCCGTGACGAGTGCCGAAGTCGAATGTTTCGTTCACGGGGCTATTTGCGTGGGTTACAGCGGCCGCTGCTTCTTGTCGCGGTCGATGTCCGAGCGGAGCGGCAACCGCGGCGCATGCAGTCAGCCGTGCCGTCTGACCTACGATCTGACCGACGGCAGCGGACGCACCTATTTGGCCGGAAAACACCTGCTCTCGGTCCGCGACCTGAATCTTTCGGCGCATGTCGGCGAGCTGCTGGATGCGGGCGTCAGGTCGCTGAAAATAGAGGGACGTCTCAAAGACAGCAATTATATCCGCAATACGGTGGCCTATTACCGCCGTGCGGTGGACGATGCGCTCTCCGTGCGGCCGCACCTGCGGCGGGCTTCGGTCGGAGAGAGCATCGCGGACTTTACGCCCGATACGGCCAAGAGTTTTACCCGCGGGGAGTCGGAGTACTTCTTTGCGGGCAAACGTGCGGGCGTCGCGTCGTTCGATACGCCGAAGGCGGTCGGCGAATACGTGGGCCGCGTGACGCGCGTCGAAAAGAACCGGTTCCGGCTCGACCGGGCGCATACGCTGGCCGCCGGCGACGGCATCTGCTTCCTGACGCCGCGCGGATTGGTCGGAACCAATGTCAATGCCGCCGAAGGCGACTGCGTGACGCCCAACCGCATGGAGGGGATCGCTCCGGGGTGCGAGGTCTACCGCAATTACGACCACCGCTTTAACCAGCTGCTCGAACGGAGCCGTACGCGGCGCGTGATTCCGGCTGCGGCGCGTGATTCCGGCTGCGGCCGTGGTGACGGCGTCGGCGGAGGGGGTGACGTTCCGCTATGCCGACTGCGAGGGAGTGACGGCCGCCGCCGAACGCCGCGTCGCATTGGAGCCGGCGAAGAGTGCCGAAGCGAACGCCGCCGCCCTGCGGACGCAGGCGCTCCGGGGCGGCGATACGATTTTTGCGGTGCGCTCGGCCGACGTGCAGGGTGCGGAGTGGTTCGTCCCGGTCTCGCTGGCGGCGCAGCTGCGCCGCGAAGGGCTTGCCGCCCTGCTGCAGGCCCGGCTGGCGCGGGGCGTCGAGCACCGGATTCTGCCTGAAGGCGCGGCGGAGTATCCGTCGGAGACGCTTTCGGCTGAAGAGAATGTCACCAACCGCCTTGCCGAAGCCTTTTACCGCGACCACGGCGTACGGCGGATCGAGCGGGGACTCGACCTTGCGGCCACGACCGCCGGGCACCGGGTGATGCGCTCGTCCTATTGTATCCGCCGCGAGATCGGCGAGTGCCTGAAAGAGCGGCCGCGGCTGAAGGGCGATCTGTGGCTGGAGCGCGGCGCGTTCCGCTACCGGCTGGAGTTCGACTGTGTCCGCTGCGAGATGAGCTTGGTGGACTGTACCCGAAAAGAGACTGCAAACCAAAACTATAACCGATGAAAAAGACTTTCTTGATCCTTGCGGCGGCGCTTTCGGGCGTGCTGGCCGCTTCGGCCCAGACCGGCCGCGAATGGCAGGACCCTGCCGTCAATGAAATCAACCGTCTGCCGATGCACTCGACCTTTGCGGCGGGCGAGAGCATGCCGTTGGACGGCGTGTGGAAATTCCATTGGGTGCGCAACGCTTCGGAGCGTCCCTCCGGCATCTGGCAGCCCGGTTACGACGATGCGTCGTGGGGCACGATGCCCGTGCCGGGCATGTGGGAGCTGAACGGTTACGGCGACCCTGTATACGTGAATATCGGCTATGCGTGGCGCGGCAATTTCGAGAACGATCCGCCGCACGTGCCCGATGCCGAAAACCATGTCGGCTCCTATCGTCATACCTTCGAGGTGCCTGCGTCGTGGAACGGCAAAGATATTTTCCTCTCGATCGGCTCCGCGACGTCGAACGTCTATGTCTGGATCAACGGCCGTTTCGTCGGCTACAGCGAGGACAGCAAATTGGCGGCGGAATTCGACGTTACGAAATTCGTCAGGCCGGGTGAAAATCTCCTCGCTTTGCAGATGTTCCGCTGGTCGGACGGCACCTACCTCGAAGATCAGGATTTCTGGCGTTTCTCGGGCATCGCCCGGGGCGTGACGCTGACGGCCCGCGACAAGGCGCACCTGAAAGACGTGCGCATCACGCCGACGCTCGACGCCGATTATAAGGACGCTCAGTTGCGCGTCGAGGTGGAGACGACCCCGCGCGTGAAATCGGTCGGCCTGACGCTGCAGGATGCGGCGGGCAGGACGGTGGCCGAACAGCAGGTCCGGCCTGCCGGCGGCAAAGCCGGGTATGTCTTCCATGTCGCCGATCCCGCGAAGTGGTCGGCCGAAACACCGAATCTCTATACGCTCGAAATCGCCGTGTCGGACGGCAAGAACACGACCGAGACCGTGACGCAACCCGTGGGCTTCCGTTCGGTGGAGATCCGGAATGCGCAGCTGCTCGTAAACGGACAGCCCGTGCTGATCAAGGGCGCCGACCGCCACGAGATGGACCCCATCGGGGGCTATGTGGTGAGCCGCGAGCGGATGATCGAGGATATCCGCATCATGAAGGAGATGAACATCAACGCCGTGCGTACGAGCCACTATCCCAACGATCCGCAGTGGTACGAACTCTGCGACGAGTACGGGCTTTATGTCGTGGACGAGGCGAATGTCGAAACGCACGGCATGGGCTACGACGAGAAGACGCTGGCCAAAGTGCCCGCTTTCGCGCAGGCGCATATGGAGCGCAACCAGCGCATGGTGCTGCGCGACAAAAACCATCCTTCGGTCATCATCTGGTCGATGGGCAACGAGGCGGGCATGGGTCCCAACTTCGAAGCCTGCTACCGCTGGATCAAGGATTACGACACGTCGCGTCCGGTGCATTACGAACGTGCCGTGTACGATCGGGACGGCGCGTTTACCGACATCATCTGCCCGATGTACTGGGACTATGCGCAGTGTGAGAAATACTTGAAGAACAACCCCTCCAAACCGCTGATCCAGTGCGAATACGCGCATGCCATGGGCAACTCGATGGGCGGTTTGGACCACTATTGGAAGCTGGTACGCGAATATCCTGCGTATCAGGGCGGATTTATCTGGGACTTCGTCGATCAGGGACTCGCCCGTTACGAAAAGGACGGCCGCGTGTCGTTCCTCTACGGCGGCGATTTCAACAACTACGACGCGACCGACAATTCGTTCAACTGCAACGGTATCATCGCGCCCGACCGCACGTGGCATCCGCACGCTTACGAAGTGAAGCGGCAGTATCAGAATATCTGGACCCTCCCCGTTGATCTGGCGCAGGGTCGTGTAGAGGTTTACAACGAAAACTTCTTCGTGGGACTGGGCGATTACGAACTGACGTGGGAACTGGTCGCCGACGGCGAAGTCGTGAAGGCCGGCCGTATCGGCGAACTCGATGTCGCGCCTCAGCAGCGCCGCACCTATACGCTGGGCTTCACTTCCGCCGATTTCTGCCCGCAGGCCAAGGAACTGCTGGTGAACGTGGCCTACAAACTGAAAAACAAACGGCCGCTGCTCGACATCGGCTATACGGTAGCGCAGCAGCAGTTCGTCGTGCGTGAGTACGACTGCAAGGCCGCGTTCGGCCTTGCGGCGTCGGAACTCCCCGTCGAGGTGAGTACATGGGAGCGCGGCACGCGTGTCGCAGGCCGGACGTGGGAGATGTTCTTCTCGCGCGACGGTTTCCTCAGCGCCTATGAGGTCGATGGCCGTGCACTGATGGCCGAAGGCGCCGAGCTGCGTCCGCAGTTCTGGCGCGCTCCGACCGAGAACGACCTCGGCGCAAAGCTCGACCGCAAACTCGCGGTCTGGAAGAATCCCGAACTGAAACTCACGAAATTCGACGCCGGCGTGAAGGACGGCGTGGCGGTCGTCGAAGCGCTTTACGAGCTTCCCGCCGTGAAAGCGACGCTGGCGCTGACCTACCGGATCAACGGCGCGGGGGAAATGGAGGTGACGGAACGGATGACCGCCGGCAAGTCGGCCAAGGTTCCCAACCTGCTGCGCTACGGCATGACGCTCACGATGCCGGCGCGTTACGACCGCGTGATCTACTACGGCCGCGGCGAACATGAAAACTATGCCGACCGGCTCTCGTCGGCCGATCTGGGGCTTTACGAACAGCGTGTCGCCGACCAGTATCACGACGAATATGTGCGTCCGCAGGAGTCGGGCACCAAGAGCGACGTGCGCTGGTGGACCGTGGCCGACAGTTCGGGTACGGGGCTGACGATCCTCTCCGACGCTCCCTTCTCGGCATCGGCGCTGCCCTATGCCACGGCCGATCTCGACGTGTCGAACTTCCCGCCCCAGCAGCATTCGGGAACGCTCACGGCGCGCGACGCGACGTTCGTGAACTTCGATCTGCGGCAGTCCGGACTGGGCTGTATCGACAGCTGGGGACAGCTGCCGGAGGAGCGGTTCCGGGTGCCTTACGGCGACTATACGTTCCGCTTCCTGCTTCGGCCGACGGTAAAATAAAGAAGATTTTTTTATGCAAGAACAGCTGACACCCGCTTTCGGGGATTACGAATTGATCGATACGGGCGATTTCGAGAAACTCGAACGCTTCGGGCGTTACGTTACGCGGCGTCCCGAACCGCAGGCCATCTGGCGGCGGACGCTCTCCGAGGAGGAGTGGCGTCGCGCGGCCGATGCCTCCTTTCTGCGCGATACGCGCAGCGAGGAGCGCGGCGAGTGGCGTCTCGGTCCCGAAATGCCCTCGCGCTGGACGGTGGATTACGTCTATAAGGGGATGCGGCTGCGCATGCGGCTGGGACTCACCTCGTTCAAGCACGTCGGCATCTTCCCGGAGCAGGCCGCCAACTGGAATTTCATCTACGACAACTGCCGGGCGCTGGCTTCGGGCGGGGCCGCTGCGATGGGGATTGCGGGCGGAAAGGCACCGGATGCGATGCCGGACACAACCGCTCCTGCAGGCGCTCCGGCCACAACCGCATCCGAGGGCGTCCTGTCCGGAGCTGCGCCGAAGGGCCGGACTGCGCCGCGAAAACCGGTTACGCCCCGCGTGCTGAACCTTTTCGCCTATACGGGCGGCGCGAGCCTTGCGGCGCGCGCCGCCGGGGCGGAGACGACCCATGTCGATTCGGTGAAGCAGGTCGTGACGTGGTCGCGCGAGAATATGGAACTGAGCGGGCTGGACGGCATCCGGTGGATCGTCGAAGACGCGCTCAAATTCGTCCGGCGCGAAGTGCGGCGCGGCAGCCGCTACAACGGCATCATCCTCGATCCCCCGGCCTACGGCCGCGGCGCCAACGGCGAAAAGTGGATTCTGGAGGAGAATATCTGCGAGATGCTCGCCTGCTGCGCGCAGCTGCTGGAGCCGCAGGGGGCGTTTCTCGTGTTGAACCTCTACTCGATGGGCCTTTCGTCCACGCTGGCCCGTACCGCCGTGCGGCAGGCTTTCGGCGCGCCGCTCGAAGAGCAGTACGGCGAACTCTGTTTCACCGACCGAGCGGGCAAGCAGCTGCCGTTGGGGACCTATTACCGTTTCATCCGCTAAAAGATTTCGATTATGGCTATTCTGACTCTGTTGTTCGGTTTGTTGAGCGGCTGCCTGCTGGCTGTTCTGGTGGGTATCATCGGCAGCCGCCGGCGCATCGGCTTCGGGCTGGCTTTCCTGCTGAGCCTGATCTTCACGCCGCTTGTCGGCCTGATCATAACTCTGCTGACCGATCCGCTGCCGGGCGGCGATCAGCGCTGGGGCTGTATCGGCACGTTCATAGCCGTTCTGGGGCTGTTGTGTCTCGGAGTCTTCCTGTTCCTGCTGCTGGCGGGTGCGGCGGTCGTCGCCGTGGTGTGATCGGCGACTGTCGGGAAAACAGCGGCCGGGGCGTATGTGCTCCGGCCGTTTTTATAGGAGAGGGACGGGGTCAGAATACGTAATAGATCAGGATTCCCGCTGCGGCCGAGAGGGCGATCAACAGAATGGGATTCACTTTTTTGACCGAAGCGATGAAGACGCCGCCGAACAGCGCCCAGCTCCAGCCGTCGATGAAATTCTGCTCGTCGGGGGCTTTGCTATGGGGGAACATCAGCAGCAGCGCCGCCGACGCGATCATGCCGATCACCACGGGCCGCATGCCTTTCATGGCTCCTTCGACGAGCGGATTTTGCTTGAGCCGCAGGAAGAAGCGCGTGATGAGCAGCATCAGCGTCAGCGAGGGCAGGCAGACCGCGAATGTCGCCAGCGCCGCCCCCAGAATGCCGCACCACTCGTTTCCGGCCTGCGCGCCGACGGTATAGCCGACGTAGGTCGCGGAGTTGATGGCGATGGGGCCGGGCGTGATCTGCGAGACGGCCACGATGTCGGCGAATTCGGCGTTGGTCATCCATGCGTGCTGGACGACCACTTCGTTCTGGATCAGGGAGAGCATGGCGTATCCGCCGCCGAAGCCGAAGAACCCTATTTTGAGGTAGCTTGCGAAGAGTTGCCAGAAGATCATTTTTTTGCCTTTTTAGTGATGAGCAGCGTCCATGAAATGCCGATCGCGGCCGCGGCGATCAGGATGTAGATCGGCGACCAGCCCAGATACCATACGGCGAAGGCCGCCGCCGCGATGACGAAGAACATCGACCAGTGCATGCCGCGTGCGAGCGAAAAAACCGGCACCACGATCAGCGCAACGACAGCCGGGCGCATGCCCTTGAAGGCCGCGTCCACGACCGGATTGTGGCGGATGTCGGCGAACAGCAGGGCGATTGCGAGGATGATGACGAACGACGGCAGGACGCTGCCCAGCAGTGCCGCGACGGCACCTTTGAGACCCCGCATCTTGTAGCCGACGAATACCGAGGTATTGATGGCGATCGGTCCGGGAACCGACTGCGCGAGGGTCAGCAGGTCCAAGAATTCCTTGTGCTCGATCCATCCGCGCTTGGCGATCAGCTCCTGCTCGATGAGCGGCAGCATGGCGTATCCGCCGCCGAAGGTGAAAAGCCCGATCTTGAAGAACGAGGCGAAAATCGTTCGGAGTCGTTGCATGGTCATTCGCGTTTTTTCTTGCCTAACAGGTTGAGGATGCCGTCGATGAAGGTCATCGGATGCGTCGGGGCGCCCGGCAGCCAGAGATCGGCGGCGTGCGTATCGAAGAAGGTGCGGTCCACGGCGCGGCTGCCGGCGAACAGACCGCCCGAACAGGCTTCCGAGCCGCAGACGACGAGGATTTTGGGATCGGCAACGGCATCGCAGCAGATTTGCAGCGCTTCAGCCATATTGACCGTGATCGGGCCGGACACCACCACGCCGTCGGCATGGCGGGGCGAAGCGGTGAAGCCGATGCCGTAACGTCCCAAGTCGAAATTGACGTTGCCCGTGGCGTTGAGTTCCATTTCGACCGATGCGTCGCCCCCGGCGCAGACCTCGCGCAGTTGGAGCGAGCGGCCGAAGTAGCGGCCGATTTCGGGGCGTACGGCCGCGGGGTCGAACCGCACGCATTTGTCGCCGGGCCGCACGACGAGTCCTTCGCGCGTCGGCGAGCCGATGCGGTAGTCGTTCGTGAAGCGGATATTGCGCGGCGCCGTGCGGGCGCATTCGCCGCAGAAGAGACAGCGGCCGAGGTCGAGCGAGAGCGGCGCGGTGGTCAGCGCCCCGGTGGGGCAGATTGCCGCTGCCCGTTCGAGGTCCGCGGTGTCCGGGGTTTCGGTCAGTTCGGGCCGTCCGCGGAACTCTTCGGTCAGTTCGACGGCGTCGAGATCGGGAATGTATTGTTTCCCGTGGCTGCGCAGTACTTTTATTTTCGGTAGTATCATGTTTTTCGTCTTTACAAATCGTGGCCGCAGTAGGAGAGGTTGAAACTCTTGTTGCAGATCGGGAAGTCCGAAATGCCTTCGCCGCGCACGGCCAGCGCCAGTGCCAGCCAGTTGTGCAGGCTGGGGTCCTTGATGCGGCAGGCGGCGATCCGGCCTTGGGCGTCGGTCAGCAGGACGTGGCACGTTTCGCCGCGCCACCCCTCGATCAGCCCGAACGCGAGCGAATTGGGTGCGGGTGGAGCGGCATAATCGGGTGCAGGCAGGCTTCCGGGGACATAGTCCGCCAGCAGGCGGTCGATATACCCGGCCGATTGCAGCACCTCGCGGCAGCGCACCATCAGACGCGCCATCACGTCGCCGTGGCGTTTGACGATGCTTTCGTGCCGGATCGTTCCTGCGAAAACGCCCCACGGGTGCGTGGCGCGGATGTCGCGGGCCGCGCCGCTCGCGCGGGCCGCCTGACCCACGCCGCCGATGCGGAGCATCTCCTCGCGCGGCACGATGCCGCACTGCTCGAAGCGGGCCAGCAGCGTCGGCGACGACTTGATGTCGCGGCGCACTTCGTCGTAACGGCGGGCGATCTGCGCGACGTTGCGGCGGATCGTCTCCGCCTTTTCGGCCGTCAGCGGATGGTTCGTGCCGCCGGGGCGGATCAGCCCCTTGCCGAAGCGGTTGCCGCACCACGCCTGCGTGGTGTTGATCGTCATCGTCCGGAGCGCTTCGCAGGCCACCTGTCCCAGCTGGTAGCCGACGTCCATGCAGAGCGCGCCCGTGTCGGCGATCTGCATCGCCATCCGTTCCAGTTCGAGCGCTACGGCGCGTTCGACGCCGAGCCGTGCGGAGGGGACGCCGCCCGTGAGTTTCTCGACCGCCGACGCGAACGTGGCGGCGTGGGTCACGGCGCTGTCACCCGCGACGGCTTCCGCGAGACACATCTGCCGCAGGCGGTTGGCCGTAGTCTCGAATTCATGCTCGACGCCGCGGTGCTGGTATCCCAGCGCGATTTCGAGGTGGAGCACCTGCTCGCCGTTGCAGATGAAGCGGAACGCGCCCGGTTCGATGATTCCCGCATGAATCGGGCCGACGTTCACTTCGTGCAGCGAACGGCCCTCCATCGTGTAGAAAGGGTAGTTGTCCATCGTACTGCCGCGGTCGAACCGGTCGAACGGAAAACGCAGCGGCTTGGGCCACGGCATGCCGTCGAAACGCACGCCGTAACGTTCGGCGATGTCGCGCTCGAACGGGTGCACCTGCGGGTGCAGGGCCGTGAGCGAAGGGAGTTCCTGCTCGTCGTAGTACTCCATGGCGTGCGACGCGATCAGCACCTTGGCCTCCGTGTCGTCGAGCAGCAGGCAGAAGAACCGGAGCCGGTCGCCGAGCGGCAGGGCGAAATAGTGGGCTATATGGTAACGCGCGTCGGCCAGCTTGGCGGCCAGATCGGCGTAGAATTCGGCGTACGACGCTTCGGGAATTTCCGACAGCGGTACGGCGGGGGCTGTATTATCGGTTATATAATATTTCATAACGCGGCGATTTCGGTGATGATCCGTTGCAGAAGTTCCGACTGCCACATGCCCAGCACGACGGCGGCAGCGAGCAGCGACAGGGCCGACCACGAGAGCGCCTTGTGGGCTTTCGACGGGTGCAGACGGTCCTGATTGGGCTGGTAGCAGAGCCGGATCAGGCGCGATCCGAACGAGTAGATGACGATGCACATCAGCAGGAGCAGACCCGCCACGAGCCACCAGTTTTGGTCGGTGATGACCTGCTTGAGGATCATCAGCTCGGAGACGAACAGCGGCGAGGGCGGGAAGGCCAGCAGTACGACCATGCCCGTCAGCAGGCCGACGGCCCCGACGCGGTTGATGCGGATGTAGTCGCCGATGCGGTTGATGCGGTAGCTGTCGTACACCTGCCGTACGACGGCCATCTGCAGGAAAAGACTGCTCTTGACGAGCGTATGGCAGAATACGTGGAACAGCGCCGCCCATACGCCGATGCCGCCGATGCCCAGTCCGATGGCGGCGATGCCCATGTTCTCGACGGTGGAGTAGGAGAGGAAGCGCTTGTAGTTGTTGGTGCGGCGCAGGAAAAGCGCGCCCACGCCGAGTGAGAGGATGCCCACGATGAGCAGTACCGAACGCACCCACGGGAAAACTTCCGTCCCGGCGAGCAGTTTGTAGACGCGCAGCAGCGCGAGGAATCCGGCGTTGACCAGTCCCGTGGAGATCAGCGCCGAAGCCGGTGCGGGGGCCGCGAAATTGGCGTCTATGCCGACCGTATAGAGCGGGAACAGCTCCATTTTGCAGCTGTAACCGCTGAGGATCAGCAGGAACGCCGTCTTCAGGTAGAGCGGGTAGCCCGACGAGGCCGCTTCGGCGACGGCTTCGTACGAAAGCGTTTCGCACTTGGTCGCGGCGGCCAGCAGCAGGATGCCCAGATAGGCCATGGCGATGCCCGTCGAGCAGACGAAGACGTATTTCCACGCCGCTTCGAGCGCCTGCGCCGTGCGGCGGTGGTAGATGATGCCCGCCGAACAGAGCGTCGTCGCTTCGAGGAAGATCCACGTCACGGCGAGGTTGTTGGCGAAATAGGCTCCGGCGATGGCCGTGGTGAGCAGCATCAGCAGGGCGAAATAGAGGCGGTAGGAGCGGATGTTGTCGTTCTGCAGGTAAGCTTCCGAATGGCCGAAGACGTACATCGAGACGACGACCAGCAGCAGATAGAAAAGCGTGCCGAGCGCGTCGAAGGTGAAGAATGCGGCCGAGGTCGTGTCGTAGAGTCCGCCCCAGAGCAGCAGGCCCGCGGCGGCGATCTGTACGGCGTAGAAGAGTATGCCGGCGGCGAGAACCGCACGTTTGGTCCGGGCGAAGAGCGCCGCGACGGCGATCAGGATGCTGGCGATCAGGTAGTATATCATGGCGTCAGTCCTTTACGTTGGTGAGTGAATCGGCGTCGTCGGCGTGTATCTTGCCGTCGATCTTGGTGAAGAAGATACCCAGCATCAGCACCGAGATCAGGATGTCGAGCAGGATGGCGAAGTTGATCAGCAGCGGCATTTCGACGCCTATGGCCATCGAAAAGAGGAAAACGCCGTTCTCGATCACCAGAAAGCCGACCATGTGCGAGAAGATGCGTGAGCGCAGGACGATTAGGATCAGGCCGCTCAGCAGGGCGTATAGCGCCACGCCGAAGAATACGAGGTCGATGGCCGAGTCGGCGATGTAGTAGGTAATCGAAGCGCTGACCGCCAGCGCCATGAGCGACAGCAGGAGCGAACCCGACTGCGACGATCCGGAGCGGCGTACGCGGTTGATCTTGGTTTTGCGGATCATGGCGAAGAGAATGGCCGGGACCAGCAGGGCCTTGAACGCCAGCGTCTCGATGGCGATGAAGATCAGTTCCAGCGGATTGATGGCGTGCAGGCGCAGCAGGGCGACGGCGAAGAGAATCCACCCCTGCAGTCCGATGATCGACGCGAAGTTGCGGAAACGTTCGGTGATCGCCAGATAGACGAGCGTGATGACGTAGAGTATGACCAGCGGGAGTATCATTGGATGCTGATGTTTAGTTGCAGCAGGTAGCCCGTGAAGAAGCCCACAGCCGCCAGAGCCGCGATGGTGAGAATGAATGTGGTGTTGCGCGAGAGTTTGTTGCGGGCCTGCGTCGATTCGACCACGCCGACCGAGAGTCCGGTGAGGAGTACCGCCAGCGGCGCCGCGGCCCACCAGTGGGGGCAGAGCGCCGCCGTCACGGCATCGGCCGCCAGCATCGACAGCGCCGCGGTTTTGAGCCACCCGGCGATTTTGATCATGCCGAGGTCCGTGCCGCAGTAGTCGAGACACATCACCTCGTGGATCATCGTCAGTTCGAGGTGGGTGCGGGGATCGTCCACCGGTACGCGGCCGCTTTCGGTGAAGACGATCTTCACCAGCACGTAGGCCGTGAGCAGCAGCAGAACGGTCAGCTGCAGGTCGCCCGTCGCCGCTTCGGCGAAGATCCGGGCGAACGACGTATGTCCCGCCAGCAGGGCCAGCGTGCCGGCCGTGAGCATGAGCGCCGGTTCGACCAGCGCGCCGTAGAGGGCCTCGCGGCTCGCGCCCATGCCTTCGAACGAACTTCCGGTGTCCATGGCGCCGAGTATCAGCGCGAAGCGGCCGAGAGCCATCAGGTAGGCGAAGCAGACGATGTCGCCGTTGAACGACAGCAGGGGTTTCAGTTCCCCGACGGGGATGAAGAGTGCGGCGACGATTGCCGAGCCGAGGTAGACCGACGGCACGGCGCGGAACAGCGCCGATGCGGTCGTCGAATAGACCGCGCCTTTGCGCAGCAGCAGGCGCACGTCGTAGAGGTGCTGGGCGAAGCGGATGCCCCGGCGGCCCGCCAGCACGGCCCGCGTGCGGTTTATCAGGCCCGGAATGCAGACGGCCGTCAGCAGGATCAGGAGAGTGTTGAGTGCCGTCATTGTCAGATCAGGTTAAAGATGGACAACAGGAATATCAGGACCAGAAACGCCAGCGCGAAGAGTACGTAGTGGTTGATTTTGCCCGTACGCAGGCGCATGGCGCGCTTGTTTATCACGCGCAGCAGTTCGACCCACCACGCCGCGAAGAGTTTGTCGAAACGGTCCTTGTGGCGGATGTCGAAGTTGTGCGCCGCAGGGAAAATCTCGCCTTTGCCGACGGCGCCGCCTTCGCCGCTGTTCTGCGTGAGCGACGTGGCGATCGACTGCAGTCCTTCGGAGTAGGATTCGCCGCTGTACTGCATCCGCACGTTGGGCGAGGTGAAGCCGCAGCCCCACGTCGCGCCTTCGGCCACCTTGCGCGTGCGCAAGGCGCGGCTGCGGAGCCATGCCAAGAGTCCGACGACCAGAATCAGCAGCCATGCCGTGCGGCTGACGGCCGCCAGCGTGGGCGACAGCAGGTAGTCCGCCGCATCGGCGGGGTGGTGGATGAAAAATCCCGCGGCGCGGGTTACCACGCCCACGGCGGCCTGCGGAAAGAGTCCTATGAAGAGGATTCCGGCCAGCGGCAGCGCCATGGCGGCGATGCGGAAATTATCGACCTCGGAGGCTTCGGCCACTTCGTGCGTGCGGGGCGCGCCGAGGAACACCGTGCCGTAGAGTTTGGTGAAGGCCAGAATCACCACTCCGCCGATCAGCGCCAGCGCGGCCAGTCCGGCTGCCGAAGCGAGTACGTCGCTGCCCGAAGCGATGCCGTCGAGCATGCCGAGGTAGATCAGCAGTTCCGAGACGAATCCGTTGAGCGGCGGCAGGGCGCAGATGGCCGCCGTGCCGGCCAGAAACAGCAGGCCCGTGACGGGCATGTGTTTGCCCAGTCCGCCCAGTGCGTCGAGCGACGTGGTGTGCGTTTTGGAGAGTATGTTGCCGGCTCCGAAAAAGAGCAGCGATTTGAACAGCGAATGGTTGAGCGTGTGGAGCAGTGCGCCCGAGAGACCGCAGATCGCCGCGAGCTGGTTGCCCGAACTCTTGCCCAGCGCAGCGATGCCCAGTCCGATCAGGACGATGCCGATGTTTTCGATCGACGAGTAGGCCAGCAGCCGTTTCACGTCGTTCTGCGCCGCGGCGAGGATCACGCCCCAAAGTCCCGTGACGATGCCTGCGACGAGCAGGATCAGGCCCGCGGTGCGGAGTGTCGGCAGGTCGGCGATCTGCGCCGTGACGCGCAGGATGCCGTAGACGCCCGTCTTGATCATCACGCCCGACATCAGGGCCGAGACATGCGACGGGGCGGCGGGATGCGCTTCGGGAAGCCAGACGTGCATCGGGAACATGCCGGCCTTCATGCCGAAGCCCGCGAGGAAGACCACGAACAGCGGCAGGGCGGGCTGCGTGCGGAAATATTCGCCCAGCAGGGCGAAGTCGGCCGATCCGCAGACGCTGTCCAGCCGCACGAAGCCGATGAGCAGCAGGGCGAATCCCACGTGCATCATGATCACGTAGGCCAGTGCGGCGCGGCGCACTTCGCGGCGCTCGGCGTCGAACAGGATCAGCAGGAACGATGCGACGGTCATCAGCTCCCAGAAAAAGAGAAACGAAAATCCGCCTTCGGAGGTCACTACGCCCAGCATGGCGTAGAACATCGCCGCCAATGCGGTGTAGTGCAGCGAGATGTGGGCCGGGGATTTGCGGCTTAGGTAATGCGCGAGATACCCCCGCGAATAGAGTACTGCGGCGACGGCTCCGACCGAGACGATCAGTACGAACAGCGCCGAAAGAGGGTCCATCGAACCTGCGTCGCTTCCGAAGAGGAAGACGCTGGTCGCCCACAGCCGTACGGTATGTCCGCCGGCAAGCACTCCGACGGCCGTTGCCGACGCCCAGAGCGCCCCCGCCGCGACCACTGCCAGCGCCGCCCACACCTTGGCTTTGAGGGGAGCGGCGAATATCAGCGCCGTCACCACCGCCAGCGCGAGAAGTGAATAGAGAAACATGAGCTATTTGTGTGTAATTATACTGTTTATACCGTGCCGCTTCCGGGGCGGCCGTTGTCGCCGCCTGCGGCGTCGTTTGCAGATCCGACTTCTACCCAAGCCCTTCTCTTGGGCGGGGCTTTGTGCTGCCATGCGGCAGAATCAGCGGTGCGGACCGTTTTTGTTCATATCGCTACCCGTTTGCCACGGAGACCATCACCGCTGCGGCCACTGCGGCCGTTTCGGTGCGCAGACGCTGCGTGCCGAGGGTTATCTCCTCGAACCCATTCGCACATGCGAAGGCGATCTCTTCGGACGAAAAATCGCCTTCGGGACCGATCAGGATCAGCGCCGCTTCGCCCCTGCGGAGTGTTGCTGGGAGGTAGGCTTTGCCTTCGGACGACTGCGCCGGGGCGCAGTGGGCGATGAATTTGCGCCCTTCGAAGGGCATGGCCGCCGCTTCGCGGAAGAGCGTGAGCGGACGCAGCGTGGGACGGTAGGCTTTGAGCGACTGCTTCATGGCCGCCGTGATGACCCGCTCGCCGCGTTCGGGCCTGAAGACCCGGCGTTCGCTGTGCTCGGTTTCGAGCGGTATGATCGTACCGACGCCCACTTCGGTCGCCTTTTCGAGGAACCATTCGAAGCGGTCGGCGTTCTTGGTCGGTGCAACGGCCATCGTCAGCGAGTAGGGAAGCGCCTCCCACCCGGCGCGGGTCTCCGTGACGCGCACCGTGCAGCGCTTCGGATTGTCGTCCGTAATCTCGCAGCAAAATAAATTGCCCCTTCCGTCAGTTATATGAAGGGTATCTCCGCGTCCCAAACGCAGCACCCGCACGCAGTGTTTCGACTCCTCTTCGCTCAGCGTATGGAGGGGCGGCGTGATGTCGGGGGCGTAAAAAAGTTGCATACCTCTTATAATTTACTAACTTTGCAACGTTATACGGATGCATTGCGCGCATCCGTATTTTCCGCTCGCAAAGTTACATAAATAACATGAATAGATGAAACGTATTGCAGGTTTATTCACAACACTCTTACTGCTTATGGCACTTGCGTCATGCAACTCCCCGAAAAGCGCAGGGGAGAATCCGTTCTTCAGCCAGTGGGACACGCCTTTCGGCGTGCCGCCCTTCGATAAGATCCGCGCCAAACACTTCATGCCCGCCTTCGAGCGCGGCATGTCGCTGCACGACGCCGAGATCGACGCCATCACGTCGAACAACGACGAGACGACGTTCGAGAATACGATTCTGGCTTACGACAACGCCGGGCAGATGCTGGCTCAGACCGAGCTGATTTTCGGCATGCTCTGCGCCGCCGAGACCAACGACCGGATGCAGGCTCTGCAGGAGCAGGTGATGCCCCTGCTCTCGGCGCACCGCGATAAAATCCGGCTCGACGAAAAACTTTTCTCCCGCGTGAAGGATGTCTATGACCGGCGCGCGTCGCTGGGGCTCGACGCCGAGCAGAGCCGACTGCTCAGGAAGACCTACGACGCTTTCGTGCGTGCCGGCGCCCTGCTCGACGCCGGACAGAAGGCCCGGCTGAAGGAGATCAACGGCGAACTGTCGCTTACGGCCGTGAAATTCGGCAACAACATGCTGGCCGAGAACAATAACTTCGCGCTCGAACTGACGACGGCGGACGACCTCGACGGTCTGCCTACGGGTGTCCGGGACGCTGCGCGCGAAAAGGCGCAGGCGATGGGCAAGGGCGACAAGTGGGTATTCACGCTCCACAAACCGAGTCTGATTCCGTTTCTGACCTACTCGACCAAGCGCGACCTGCGCGAAAAGATCTATAAGGCGTACCTGAACCGCTGCAACAACGGCGATCAGTACGACAATAAACAACTTATCAACGATTTCATCCGCCTGCGGACGGAGAAGGCCAAGATGCTGGGCTACCCGTCGTACGCCGCCTATGTCGTGGCCGACGAGATGGCCGGCACGACCGATGCGGTTTACTCGCTGCTGGACCAGATATGGACTCCGGCGCTCGATCGTGCCAAGGACGAACTGGCCGAGATGGACAAACTCCTGCAGCAGGACGTTCCGGGCGCGACGTTCGAGTCGTGGGACTGGTGGTATTACGCCGAGAAGCTGCGCAAGAAGAATTATGCCCTCGACGAGGAGATGCTGCGGCCCTATTTCTCGCTCGAAAACGTGCAGGGCGGCATCTTCTACCTCGCCAACCGGCTTTACGGCATCACCTTCCAGCCCATCGTGGCGCCGCTCTACCACCCCGAGGCGATCGCCTACGAGGTGCTCGACGCCGACCAGTCGCATCTGGGCGTGCTCTATTTCGACTTCTTCCCGCGCGACGGCAAGAGTCAGGGGGCGTGGTGCGGCAACTACGTCGAACAGACCTACCGGGACGGCGAGCGCGTCGCTCCCGTGGTGAGCATCGTCTGCAACTTCACCCGGCCGGTGCGCAACACCCCTGCGCTGCTGACGCTCGACGAGACCGAAACGCTTTTCCACGAATTCGGCCATGCGCTCCACTTCCTGTTCCACGACGTGAAATACCGCGGCCTTACGGAGGTCGAGGGCGACTTCGTGGAGCTTCCTTCGCAGGTGATGGAAAACTGGGCCTTCGAACCCGAAATGCTGAAACAGTACGCCGTACACTACCGCACGGGCGAGGTGATTCCCAAATACCTCGTCGATAAACTGCGCAGGAGCGAACTCTTTAATCAGGGCTTCGCCACTACGGAACTGATTGCCGCGTCGCTGTCCGACATGGACATCCATTCGACGACCGATTACGAACCGTTCGATCCGATGGTGTTCGAACGCAGGGCGCTCAATGAAAAACGCGGTCTGATTCCGCAGATCGAACCCCGCTACCGTTATCCCTATTTCAGCCATATTTTCGACGGCGGCTATTCGGCGGGCTACTACTTCTATACGTGGGCCGAGGTGCTCGACAAGGATGCGTTCGCGGCCTTCCGCGAGAGCGGCGA
Organism: Alistipes sp.; assembly: GCA_021204515.1. Classification (GTDB taxonomy): domain Bacteria; phylum Bacteroidota; class Bacteroidia; order Bacteroidales; family Rikenellaceae; genus Alistipes. Next base: position 24,665 of record JAJPZH010000107.1, read on the forward strand.
CCTGTTCAACAAGAAGATCGCCGCCGATTTCCGTACCAAGATCCTCGCACGCGGCGGTTCCGAGGACGGAATGACGCTCTACCGGGCCTTCCGCGGGGCCGATCCCGACAAGCGGGCGATGCTCCGTGGCCGCGGCCTGCTCGCCGAACCCGATCCGCAGCCGGACGAAGAGACCCCGATTCCCCTCGAACCGGAATCGGACGGGCAATAGACGAATCGTAAGAATTAACCCAATATTTGCAGTAACATGAAAAAAGCACTTATCATTATGACCTTTTCAGCTATGGCGGCAGGCTGCGCCGACAATTCGATTCCCAAAGCGCAGCTGCCCGAACTGGATACCACCAACCCCCTGCTGGCGGAGTGGAACACGCCCCATCAGACGCCGCCGTTCTCGCAGATCGAGCTTTCGGATTACGAGCCTGCGTTCGATGCGGCCATCGCCTGCTCGCGCGCCGAGATCGAGGCGATCGTCAAAAACCCCAAGAAGCCGACGTTCGGCAATACCATCGTGGCGCTGGAGCGTCAGGGAGCGCTGCTCGATCGTATTTCGGGCATCTTCTACAACCTGCTCGAAGCCGCGACTTCGGACCAGATGCAGGAGATCGCGCTCCGCGTTCAGCCCAAGCTCACCGAGCTGTCGAACGACGTTTCGCTCAATCCGGAGCTTTTCGCCCGTGTGAAGGCGGTTTACGAGAAACCCGGCCGCGGTCTTTCGAAGGAGGACAAGAAACTGCTGGAAGATACCTATCAGAGCTTTGCCCGCAGCGGCGCAGCCCTTTCGGACGCCGATAAGGAGCTTTACCGCAAGTATACCTCCGAGTTGTCGGCCGCGACCCTGCAGTTCGGTCAGAACGCGCTGGCGGCGACCAACGCCTTTACGATCAATATTACCGACCCGAAGGTCGTTGCCGAGCTGCCCGCATTCGTCCGGGAGGGTATGGCCGCCGACGCCAAGGCACGCGGCGAGAAGGGCTGGACCGTGACGCTGCAGGCGCCGAGCTATGTGCCGTTCATGACCTATTCGTCGAACCGTGCGCTGAAGGAGAAGCTCTGGCGCGCCTACAATTCGCGTGCGCTGGGCGGCGAGAATGACAACACGCAGATCGTGAAGCAGATCGCCAACCTGCGTCTGAAGATCGCCAACCTGCTGGGCTACAAGTGCTATGCGGATTACGTGCTCGAACGCCGTATGGCCGAAAACACCCCGACCGTCACGGCGTTCCTCGACGAACTGCTCGGCGAGACCAAGGCCTATGCCGACAAGGATTACCGGATGATCGGCGACTATGCCGCTTCGCTCGGCTTCAAGGGCCAGCTGATGCCGTGGGACTGGGGCTATTACAGCAAGAAATACAAGGACGAGAAATATGCGCTCAACGACGAGGTCGTGAAGCCCTATCTGAAGCTCGAAAACGTGAAGAAGGGCGTGTTCATGCTTGCCAACAAGCTTTACGGCCTGAATTTCACGCCCAATGACAAGATCGAGGTCTATCATCCCGACGTGACGGCTTACGACGTAACCGACGAGAACGGCCGCTTTATGGCCGTGCTCTACCTCGACTTCTTCCCCCGCGAATCGAAGCGCTCGGGAGCGTGGATGACCGAATTCCGCGGTACGAAGATCGAGGACGGCGAGGAGACCCGTCCGCTTGTGTCGCTGGTGATGAACTTCACCAAACCTACGGAAACCGCGCCGTCGCTGCTGACGTTCGACGAGCTGGAGACTTTCCTCCACGAGTTCGGACACGCCCTGCACGGTATGCTGGGCGAGGGCGAATACGAGTCGCAGACCGGTACGAACGTCTACCGCGACTTCGTGGAGCTTCCTTCGCAGATTATGGAAAACTGGGCTACCGAGAAGGAATTCCTCGACCTGTGGGCCGTGAATTACCAGACCGGCGAGCCGATTCCCGCCGAGATCGTGGACCGCATTATCGCGGCGCAGAACTATCTGGCCGCCTACCTGAACGTGCGCCAGTTGTCGTTCGGTCTGACCGACATGGCTTGGCATACGATCACCGAACCCTTCGAGGGCGACGTCGAGCAGTTCGAAGTGGCGTCGATGGCTCCCTCGCAGGTCGTGCCCGTCGTGCCGGGTACGGCGATGGCCCCCGCTTTCGGTCATATCTTTTCGGGCGGTTATGCCGCCGGTTATTACGGCTACAAGTGGGCCGAGGTGCTGGAAGCCGACGCTTTCTCGCTCTTCAAGGAGAAAGGCATCTTCAACCGCGAAGTATCCGGATCGTTCCGCGAGAACATCCTTTCGAAAGGCGGTACGGAACATCCCATGGAGCTTTATGTGCGTTTCCGCGGTCACAAGCCCGAAACCAAGGCGCTGATCGAAAAGATGGGGCTGGGGAAGTAAACCGGCTGCATGTATGACGGACAAAAGGGGACCTTTCAGGTTCCCTTTTGTTTTATTTCTTTTGCCCAAAAAAAGATCAATTTGTCAATATTTTACTAAATTTGCGGTTGGGATTGAGAATTTGATAATAGATTTAATATTTGCACTATGCCTCTTGAAAAACTGAATGCGGCGCTGATCGCCGCTATTCAAGACAGCACGCCGGAATACTCCAATCCGGCGGCCATACTGACCGATAAACTGAATATCGGCCGCGAAGCGGCTTACCGTCGTCTCCGCGGCGAGGTGCCCTTTACCTTCGGTGAAGCGGCGGTACTTTCGGCCCAGATGAATTTTTCGCTCGACCGCACTGTCGGAGCCGTCGATCTGGGAAACATACTCTTCCGGCTCAGCTTCAACGACTATCATACGGCGCTCGAAGAATACACGGGCGTTATCGACCAAGACACGCTTTTCTATCGTGAAATCTCGTCGGACGCCGATGCGGAGCAGGCTATCGCCGGAAACTCGTTTCCGCGGATGCTTTACATGCGTTACGAAGGGCTGACCAATTTCAAACTCTTCAAGTGGCTTTACCAGCAGGGGCTCGTCGATTGTTCGACGACTAAATTCAAGGATATGAAAGCTCCCGATACGCTTTTGCAGAGTTATCGCGACCTGCTGAAAGAGGCGCAGCTGATGCCTTCGACGACGCTGGTGTTCGACGGCAGCTGCACCAAGCGCTGGGTCAATGCCATCTGCGCGTTCCGCAACATGCACCTGATAACCGACGAGAGCGTTGAGATGCTGAAGGCCGAACTGCTGCAACTGCTCGACGAATTGGAAGAAATAGCCGTCACCGGTCAGTTCCGCAGCGGAAAACCGGTGTCTATTTATATATCGGACATGGATATCGAAGCGACATACTGCTATGTTACGGCACGGCATTACCGGGCGAGCTGTATCGAGACATTCTCGATCAATTCGCTGAGAAGCGCCGATCCGGGCATGTTCGAGCATATTAAGCGGTGGATTACGTCGCTGAGTCGTTTTGCGACGTTGATTTCGTGCAGCGGAGAATTGCAGCGGATTCATTTCTTCAAGCGTCAGCGTGCCATAGTGGCAGAATTGGAAAGGGAGGGCTTAGAACCCTCCCCCGAAGTCTTGCAGGAATAAACGGAACCTTGCGTCTAGCTCCATATGTTTAGCCTGTGCTTCAAATCCTGACGGATTTTCCACTTGCGTCACTTTTGCGGGTGTAACCCGCCCCTTGCACAATCCCACTTGAATTCTTCATATCTCCTGTGCAATACAAACGTACTGCATTTTCAGGGGACGAGCAAGACGGAAAACAGAAATCAGCAGGAATCTTCGCACCTAATTTCGAAACAGTTTCGGGGTGCAGGCGTGTGTTGTGAAAATCGACGGTCGGATTTTTGCTGTATTGTCGATTCGCGGGGTTCGGCAGGTTATTTGTTTCGGAATTCGAAACAGACGCATGCGCCGGATAAAAATGAAAAAGCGAGGATAATTCCTCGCTTTTCAGTTGAGCTACCTGGATTCGAACCAAGAATAACAGGACCAGAATCTGTCGTGTTACCATTACACCATAGCTCAATGACGTTTTGGTGATGCAAAAGTAGAACTTTATTTTTCAATTGCAAAGAAAATTCCGAAAAAAATTTCGTACATTTGTTTTAATCGTTTCCGAACTAAATGGACCTGAAAATAAAATAACGTAAAATCAGAGAATTATGGGAATTAAGTTTCGCCTTATCGTTATGAACTTCCTCCAGTACGCCATCTGGGGCTCGTGGCTTATTTCGCTGGGCGCCTATCTGGGAGGGGGACTTGACTTCACGGGGCTGCAGATCGGCAGTTTCTTCGCGACGATGGGCGTCGCTTCGCTGTTCATGCCCGCCGTGATGGGAATCATAGCCGACCGGTGGATTCCGGCGCAGAAACTGCTGGGCATCTGCCACCTGATCAGCGGCGCCTTCCTCGTGGCGGCGGCTTCGCAGACGACCTATGCACCTTTATACAGTTGTATGCTGCTGAGCGTGATGTTCTATATGCCGACGATCGCGCTCTCCAACTCGGTGGCTTACAACGCCCTCGATCTGGCGAAACTCGATACCGTGAAACATTTTCCGCCGATCCGCGTGTGGGGAACCGTGGGATTCATCGCCGCGATGTGGTTCGTCGATCTGACGCATATCGGCGGTATCCAGATCAAGCTCACCGCTTGGCAGCTCTATGTTTCGGCGTTTCTGTCGTTCGTATTGGCGGTCTATTCCTTCTCGCTGCCCGGATGCTCCGTAGACCGCAGCGTCAAATCGCAGTCGTGGATCGACACGCTGGGCCTCCGCGCTTTCGCGCTTTTCAAAGAGAAGCGTATGGCCGTCTTCTTCATCTTCTCGATGCTGCTCGGCGCTGCGTTGCAGATTACCAACGCTTTCGGCGATACCTATATTCAGAACTTCGGTTCGATGCCGCAGTATGCAGATTCGGCCATCGTGAAGCACTCGGTGATCCTGCTGTCGCTCTCGCAGATGTCCGAGACGTTCTGTATTCTGCTGATTCCGTTCTTCCTCCGGCGTTTCGGCATCAAGAAGGTGATGCTGATTTCGATGCTGGCGTGGGTGCTCCGCTTCGGATTCTTCGGGATAGGCAATCCCGGTTCGGGCGCGACGTTCCTGATCCTTTCGATGATCGTGTACGGTGTGTCGTTCGATTTCTTCAACATTTCGGGTTCGCTGTTCGTCGAGAAGGAGACCAGCCGCGAAATCCGCTCTTCGGCGCAGGGCGTCTTTATGATTATGACCAACGGCTTCGGCGCGTTCTTCGGGTCGTATGCCGCAGGCGCCGTCGTCGATGCGTGGGGATGGCCCGATTCGTGGTTTATCTTCGCGGGTTACGCTCTCGTGGTGGCCGTAGTCTTCGCCTTGGTGTTCAAATACAAGCACAACCCCGCGGAGATGGCGTCGGTGAACCATTAATCCTAAAAACGATTCCGGCGGCAGGGACTTCCTTTGCCGCCGGAATCGTTTTTGTTACCGTCTCAGCATCCTGACATGCGGAATGCCCGCTTCGTGGTAAGTTCCGGAAACGGCTTCGAAACCGAGCGACGCATAAAATCCGGCGAGGTGTTCCTGTGCCGAGATGCGGACCGGCTGCGGACCCCATGTCTCCGTGATGTACCGCAGGGCTTCGAGCATCAGGCGGCGGCACAATCCGCGGCGGCGGTAACCGGCATCGACCAGAACCCGGCCTACGGAGACTTCGTCTTGGACGATTCCTGCGGGGATGATTCGCAGGAATGCGATGACGCGGCCGTCTTCCTCCATCCAGAGAAAGACGCTCTGCGGATCGACGGCGTCGGCGTCGGGGGCGGTGATATGCTGTTCGAGGAAAAAGACGGCTTCGCGGGCCTGCACGATGCGGTGGTACTCGGCGGCGGAGATTTCGCTGAAATGTTTGATGACGACGGGGTACATGGTGTTTGTCGGATAGATGGCAAAGATATTGAAAAATTTTGAAAGACATATGGAGAATACGATTCGTATAAACGATGCGACCTGCATTCGCTGCGGCCGCTGCATGAAGGTCTGTCCTTCGCAGATTTTCGTACAGGAGAAGGCCGGGGCTGCGGTGACGCTGCATAAACCCGAAAACTGCATCGTCTGCGGCCATTGCGCGGCGGTCTGTCCCACGGGGGCGGTCGAACATGCCGATTTCCCGGCGGAAAAGGTGCATCCGATCGACTATGCGGCTTTGCCGACGCCCGAACAGGTCGAACTGCTGCTCGCCGTGCGGCGTTCGAACCGGGCTTTTTCACAGCGTCCCGTGCCGCAGGAGTATCTGGACCGCATCGTTGCGGCGGCCGATCGTGCGCCGACGGCGACCAATGCCCGGCAGCTGGGCTATACGCTGGTGACCGATCCCGATATGCGGCGCGGAATCATCGAATATACGCTCGGCGTCTTCGGCTCGCTCGTGAAGCGTTTGTCGAATCCGCTCGTGCGGCCTTGGCTGAGCCGGCTGCTGCCGGGCGTTTACCGTTACGTCCCGGTATTTAAGAAGATGCGCCGTGAATACACAGAGCAGGGGATCGACCGTATCCTGCGCGGAGCGACAGCCGTGCTGTTCATTCATGCGCCGAAGGAGAGCCGTTTCGGCGCCGAGGACGCCAACCTCGCTTATCAGAACGCCTCGCTGACGGCCGAATCGCTCGGAGTGGGACAGGTCTACATGGGATTCGTGCTGATCGCCGTGCGGCAGGACAAAAAAGGCGGACTGAACCGGATGCTGGGGCTTCGAGACCGCCGTATCTGCGCCGTCATGGCGCTCGGCATGCCGCAGTTCCGCTATCCGAACTACATCGACCGCAAAGAATCGGAGATCCGGAAAATTTAGTTCCGCAGGGTGGCCGTGCTGATTGTGCGGACTTCCTATATATATATGAAAACGCCCTGCATCGGCAGGGCGTTTTCATTTTCCGGACGGGCGGCGGCTTTTGTATGTTTAGTACATATTGTCGTACATACTCTGACTCTTGTCGTATTTGAGGTCGGAGAGCGATGCCGCCTTGACGCCGATGTTGAAACTCCAGCTGCGGTGGTAACCGAACGGAATCCACGAAAAGGACATCTGCCAGCAGTGCAGGTCGCGCGAAATGGAGACCGACGAGGTCGTCAGTTTGTTTTGTTTGATGTCGTAACCGCCTTGGAACGTGACGCCCGTTTTCGGCGTCAGATTGACGCTGCCGTTGAAGCCGATCGTCTGCGTAATATTCTTTTTGTAGCCTTTGGGCGGATAATTTCCCCGCGATATGGAGTAATTGACCGTGTAGTTGAAACCGAAGTTCCACGGCAGCGAGAAGTCGTAATAGGTTTGGGCCATGTACTGCCTTCGCAGTACGGGGTCCATGTTGCCGTAGGGGTCGTAGAACGGGTTCATGTATTCGGGCGGAATACTCGTGATGTCGTTGATGGCACGTTCCGTACGGTCCTGACGCGATTTGAAAGTGTAGCCGAACGACCAGCCCGTCGATTCGATACGTCCCGGCAGGAAGAGCTTGTCGTACAGTTTTCCGTCGGGGGTCAGCTTGTAGAGGTTGAGCGTCGCCGAGAGATTGATGCTGAAATTGCCGAACAGCGTGGTGCGGAACGAGATGGGAATGGTCGAGAGTCCCATCGAGTCGGCCAGAAAGTTATACGAACCGCTGAGCCGCAGCTCGTCGATCAGTTTGATCTTCTTGACGCCTGAGGTGTCGCGCTTGCTCAGCACCTTCATTTCGAGGTTCTGCGACAGCGAGAAGTTCATCGACATCGAACGGCCCGAACTGGGGACGCCGTAGGCATTGACCGAATAGGGCGAATAGGTGCGGAACGTACCGGTCGAATCGGACTGGTAGTTGCTCTGATAGCCGTATTTGGGATCGCCGAAGTCCGGAGCGTACGAGAATCCGATCGACGGCGTGATCGTGTGGCGGATCGCCTGAATCTTGCGGTCGCGGCGTTTTTTGGTGAAGTCGTACATGCCGTATACGGTCGTCGATGTCGAGACACTGAAGTTGTAGTTGTAAAGACGGTAGAAGCCGTACTGCGCCGGCAGCGTATCGACGCTGTTGGTGACGGGGTTCCATTCCAGCTCGACTTTTTTGAAATACCACTTCTCGTTGTAGTTGGCCGACGGCGAGATGTTGATGTAGTTGAAGAGGTTGAACGACGCCGAGACCGGGATGTTGTGTTCGATGCCGTTCTTCATGTTGTCCAACGTCTCCTTCGAGAATATTTTGTCCTCGGTGGTGCTCACCGAGTTGGTCATTTTACCCGTGTACTGCATTGAGATCTTCTCGTACCAGCGGTCCTTGCCGGTTTTCTCCTTGCGCTTGAAGGGGTAGAAGCGCGAGACGTTGAAGACCAGCGTGGGCAGGGTTACCGAAATGGTCTTGTTCTGGGAGTTCTGCGAAATGGACATGTTCGCCGAAAGCGAGAAAGGAGTGCCGGCCCAGTTCTTCGAATAGGCGATCGACGAGTTGGTCTGCGTGGCGAGAATGTCGTTGAGGTTGGTCGCCGAATATTTGCTGTAACCGCTGGTGGCGAAGTTCACCGACGCCGAGAAAGTCGAACCGGGATTGGCTTTGGCGTCCTGCGAGTGGGTCCACTGAATGCGGAAGTTGCTCTGCTTGATATAGTCGGGTTCGCCTTTTTCGCCCGTCTTGATGTTCGAGTACTGCATGTTGAAACTGCCGCTGTACTTGTAGCGCTTGATGTAGCGCGATGCCGCCGAGGCTTCCCATGAACCGAGCGTGTAGATACCGCCGCGGACGGCCAGATCGGCGTAATCGCCCAGCGTGAAGTAATAACCCAGATCGCGCAGGAAGAATCCCTTGGTGTACTCTTCGCCGTAGGTGGGCATCAGCAGACCCGACTTGGGACCCGAACTGATCGGGAAGAAGCCTTCGGGAATGCCCAGAAAGTAGATCGGCACGTCTTCCATGACCAGATAGGCCGGACCCGTGACGACTTTCTTGCCCGGAATGACCTTGGCTTTGGTCATCGCCAGATAGAAGTGCGGATGATCCGTTTCGTCGCAGGTCGTATATTTTCCGTTCTCGATGTTGATCGTGTTGTCGGGCATCTTCTTGACGCTGCCGCCCACCAGCCAGCCGTCGCCCTGCTGTGTCGCCACGCCCTTGATCTTGGCCTTCTTCGATTCGAGGTTGTAGGTGATCGTGTCCATCTTGTAGGGGGCTTCGCCGCCGTCGGAGAATTCGGGTTTGGTGACGATGGCCTTGCCTTCGAGCGAGTCGGGTTTGCCGTATGCGTGGATCAGCTTGGAGTTCATGTCGATCTGCATATAGTCGGCCTTGAGGTTGCTTTTCTGATAGGTGACGTCGCCTTCGTTGTAGATATAGACCATTTTGTTGCGGACGTCGTAAACCAGCGAGTCCTTGTTCTTGCCCGAAATCGGATCGTCGAGGAAGGCGCCGGGCTTGCGCGGCCGCTTGACCGAGTCGCGTGCCACGGTGTCGGCCTGCCGGTTGGCCAGCGAATCGACCCGTTGGGCGATGAGCGAATCGACCTGCGAACTGAACATCGAGTCGCGTTCCTGCTGCGACATGGCTTCGAATTCGGCGTGGCGGCGGGCTTTTTCCCGGGCGGCCCGGGCTTGCGCGCGGCGTTCGCTGCGCGTCAGGGCCGTGGCTTCGGGAACTTCGGCCGTGGCTTCCGGAAGGGTATATGCTGGGATGGAATCTTGGGTGCGGGCGCTGTCTGCGGCGGCTGCGGCGAACATGCTCCGGGGTGCGGACGAGCCGAACACCAGCTGAGCGAAGAACAGGATTACCGCCGCCGAAATTAGATATTTTACCCTAAGTTTAGCCAAAATTCCAATACTTTTTCGTAACTTTGACGACATGTCGGCAAAAACGCCTGAATCAGGTCTCTGGCGACCTCCCGCGGGGTTTTCAGGCGCGACAAAGATAGGTAAAAAATTACAGAAAGCTTACACTTGATCTTTTAAAATATGCGCACACGACTGTTCCTGTTATTCGCATTTGCGGCCGTAACCGTTCTTACGAACGTAGCAGCCGCCGGGAATATTGCGCACGGAGTCGAAGTTGTGGTGATCGACGCCGGTCACGGCGGCAACGATCCCGGCGCGCACTACGGCGGAGTCAGTGAAAAGGACCTGACGCTGAAGGTGGCTCTCAAACTCGGCAAAATGATCGAGGAGGGCATGCCCGGCGTGAAAGTGGTTTATACGCGCAAGACGGACAAGGCGCTGAATCCCGACAAGGCGAAAGACCTTCAGGCGCGCGCCGACATCGCCAACAAGGCCGGCGGCGACCTCTTTATCTCGATCCATGTCAACGCCGCCAAATCCACGGCTGCGCGCGGCGTCGAGACGCTGATTATGGGCGAAAGTCCCAAGGAGCAGCGTTACAACGAAAACGCACTGTTCGAGAACAACCGCGAGGACCTGATCGACATGTCCGACGAACGCACGGCGGCTATCGTGCGGGCCTATATCCAGAATCTGCAGTTCACCTACGGCGAATACAGCATGGCCGTCGCCCGCTGTATTCAGAACAATTATCTGAAGGCGGGCCGCCACTCGCGGGGCATCAAACCCCAGCTGCTGCGCGTGCTTTATGCGACCGATATGCCGGGCGTGCTGACCGAGATCGGATTTCTTTCCAATGCGCAGGAGGCGGCCTACATGAAGTCGGATAAGGGGCAGACCGAGATCGCCCGTTCGATTTACGAGGGCGTGAAGGACTATTCGGCCTATGTGCTCGAAACACGCAACGCCGAAGAGGAAGCCGCGGCAGCGCCGCAGCCGGAGAAAAAACCGGAACAGGTGATCGTCGGCAAGGAACCCGTGCGCGGGGCCGGCGGAGAGACGGATGCGAAGGATTCCGCTGCCGAATCCGAACCGGTGACTGCGCCGGCAAAGCAGGAGACCTCCCAAGCGCAGACTACGAAGGCCGACGCTCCGAAACGAACGACTCCGAAACAGGATGCGCAGCCGCTGCGCTATACCGTGCAGGTGCTGGCCAGCCCCCAGACCGTGCCGACTTCGTCCGCGCGGTTCAAGAGCTACCGCGGCAGGGTGAAACAATATACGGCCGACGGCAAATACCGTTATAAGTATTGCGTCGGCGAATACGAGACCCGCGATGCGGCGCAGAAACAACTGGCGGCGGTGCGCAAAGTTTTCCCCGACGCCTTTGTGGTGAGCTGCCGGGGAACGCAGATCGTGAAATAAAAACATACGAGATATGAAAAGGGAAGTTAAGATCGGAATTTTCGCCGTGGCGATGATCGGCGTCGCATGGGCGGGCATCCGCTTTCTGAAAGGATTCGATATTTTCAGCCGCAACGTCGAATATTATGCGGCTTACGACCAGATCAACGGCGTGCAGAATGCTTCGCCGATTATGATGAAGGGTGTCAAAATCGGTTCGGTGACGGGCCTTTCGTTCGATCCCGCCCGCAGCGACAAAGTCGTGCTGCGGTTCACCATCAAACGCGAATACCGCATTCCGACCGACTCGGAAGCCAAGATCTTCAGCAACGGACTGATGGGCGCCAAGGCGATCGAAATAACCTACGGCACGGCCGATACTTATCTGCATAAGGGGGATACGCTGCGTTCGAGCCGCGACCGCGACCTGATGGACGTGGCCGGTTCGGAACTGGATTTCTTCAAACAGAAAGTCTCGCAGCTCACCACCGATCTGTCGCGTGCGCTCGATAATCTCAATAAGCTGATGGAGAGCAATGCCGATAATATCGCCGGAACGCTCGGCAACCTCAATTCCGTGACGGGCGACATGGCGCAGATACTTTCCGCCGAGAAAAACAACCTGAAAAGCGCGCTGGAGAATCTTTCGAAATTCTCCGACATGCTCGGCGACAACGCCCAGCGCGTGGACAGCATCATCGGCAATGTGGACCGGGTCGTCGCGCAGTTCTCCGAAGAGGAGTTCGCCGTCAAGCTTTCGCAGACGGTCGGGCATCTCGACGATCTGGTGGCCCGTATCGCGCAGGGCGAGGGTACGGTCGGTCGGCTGATGAACGATCCCGAACTTTACGATTCGCTCAACCGGGCCAGCGAGAATCTCGCCGCACTGCTGGCCGACTTCAAACAGTATCCGGGCCGTTACGTCCATCTTTCGCTCTTCGGGCGCAACCCCGAGAAAATGAAGGAGAAGGCCGACAAAAAGGCCGCGAAGGCCGCCGAGAAAGCCGAGCGCGATTCGCTCAGGCGGCTGCGGTAGCTCTTTACCCGACATAACACCATGATTTATCCTGCAAACTTCGAGCAGAAGATCGGTTTCGACCGGCTTCGTGAACAGGTTGCGGCACGCTGTACCATGCGTGCCGCCCGTGCGCGGCTGGCCGAAGAGACCTTTTCGACTTCGGCGCGCGAGATCGCCCGGCGGCTGACGCTGGCCGACGAAATGCGCCTGTTGCTCGATATGGAACACGAATTTCCCGGCGGGGAGTATCCCGACGTCGATCATATCGTCGCCAAGCTGCGCGTCGAAGGTTCGTTCCTCGACGTCGAGGAGGTGGTGACGCTGCATCGTGCGCTGACGGTCGTCGGCGGCATCGTCGCCTTCATTCTCAACCGCGAAGAGCAGTATCCTGCGCTTCACGCCCGCAGCCGCGGCGTCGCGGCGTTTCCCGAAATCGTGCAGCGGATCGACGCTATCGTCGATCGCTTCGGCAATGTGAAGGACAACGCTTCGCCCGGCTTGCTGGAGATTCGGCGGGCTATCCGCGAACGCGAGGGGCAGGCCGCCAAGCGTCTGCAGGCCGTGCTGTCGGCCGCCAAGAACGCCGGTATCGTCGATGCCGACGCCCAGATTTCGATCCGCGAGGGCAAAGCCGTGATTCCGGTCGCTGCGGCCAACAAACGCAAACTGCAGGGCTTCATTCACGACGAGTCGGCCACCGGACGCACGTTCTACGTCGAGCCGGTCGAGGTGGTGGAGATCAACAACGAACTGCGCGAACTGGAATATGCCGAGCGGCGCGAGATCGTCCGCATCCTCTCGGAGTTCACCGATTCGGTGCGCCCCGATGCGGAGCTGATCGCCGATTCGGGCGACTACCTCGCCCAGATCGACATGCTGCGCGCCAAGGGGCGCTGGGCTTCGGAGAACGGCTGCGTGAAGCCGATCGTCTCGACCGACGACCGGCTGGTGCTGAAAAACGCCCGCCATCCCTTGTTGCAGCAGACGCTCCGGGCGCAGGGCCGCGAGGTCGTGCCGCTCGACATGCAGCTGGACCGCCGCAAGCATATCCTCGTCATTTCGGGTCCCAATGCGGGCGGCAAGTCTGTCTGTCTGAAAACCACGGGCATCGTGCAGTATATGTTCCAGTGCGGTTTTCTCGTCCCGGCGTCGGAGGTCTCCGAACTGCCCGTGTTCCGGTCGATCTTCATCGACATCGGCGACGAGCAGTCGATCGACGACGATCTTTCGACCTATTCGTCGCACCTGCTCAACATGAAGAACATGCTGGCCGGGGCCTCCTCCGCGACGCTGGTGCTGATCGACGAATTCGGATCGGGTACCGAGCCGATCATCGGCGGCGCCATCGCCGAAGCTATCCTCGAACGCCTGCTGGCCAAGGGATGCTACGGCGTTATCACGACCCATTACGCCAATATCAAATACTATGCGTCGAACACCGAAGGCATCGCCAACGGCGCCATGATGTTCGACGTGCAGCATATCCGGCCGCTGTTTCGGCTCGAAACGGGCAAGCCCGGCAGTTCGTTCGCCGTGGAGATCGCCCGCAAGATCGGCCTACCGGAAGACATTATCCGCATTGCGGGCGAGAAGGCCGGCAGCGACCATATCAACATCGAGAAACAGTTGCGCGAAATCGCCCGCGACAAACATTACTGGGAACAGAAACGCGACCGCATCCGTCTGACGGACCGCAAGGTCGAAGAGCTGGAGCAGACTTACGCCGAGCAGCTGGCGAAGATCAAGTCCGAGCGGCAGGAGATTCTGAAAAAGGCCAAGCAGGAGGCCCAGCGGCTGATCGCCGACGCCAACAGGCAGATCGAGAATACGATCAGGACCATCCGCGAAGCGCAGGCTGAAAAGGAGCTGACGCGGCTGGCGCGCCGCGAGCTGGACGACTTCCGCGATGCGGTCGAGCAGGCCGATACGGCTGAAAAAGACGCGCAGGTGGCCCGCGAGATCGAGCGTATCGAACGCCGCCGCCAGCGGCGCATCGAGCGCAAAACCCAGCGCGGCGAAGCGCAGGCGGCGGCCGCTGCCCCCGAACCGCCCAAACCCCGCGAGGTCGAAACCGGTTCCAAGGTCCGCATGGCCGGGCAGGATATGGTCGGCGTGGTGCAGTCGGTCAAGGGGAAGAAAGCGCAGGTCGCCTTCGGCCAGATACTGACCACGGTTGATAAAAACCTGCTGACCGTAGTTTCGAACAATGAATTCCGCGAGGCGACGCGCCCGCAGACGGCCCGTACGGTGGTCTCGGTCGATATTTCGGCCCGCAAACTCAATTTCAGGGACCATATCGACGTGCGGGGCATGCGCGCCGCCGAAGCGCTGGATGCCGTGCAGGATTTCGTCGATGACGCTCTGATGGTGGGCGTGGGTTCGGTTTCGATTCTCCACGGCAAGGGTACGGGGGCCTTGAAGGAGGAGATCCGCCGCTATCTGCGCACGGTTCCCGAGGTCGAGAGCGCCAAGGACGAGCATGCCGACCGCGGCGGGGCGGGCATTACGATCGTGACTTTTAAGATGGACTGACGATTTTTCGCAGCGTTCCGGCCGTGTGCGGCGTGTCGTGTCGGCTGCCGAGAGCAGACCGCGCGGCGGACGGAACGGAAAAATGACAAGAGGATGAATTACAGACTTTCACGTATTGCCGCCATTTGCGGCGGAAAGTTCTCGGGCTGCGATTCCGAGGTGCGGTCGGTCGTTACCGACAGCCGTTCGCTTTCGTGCGAGCTGGGATGCAGTCCGATGTTCGTCGCCATGCGCGGCGCGAACCACGATTCGCATGATTTCATCGCCGACATGCAGGGCCGCGGCGTGCGTGCGTTCCTCGTCGAGCGGGACGTCGAAGCCTCCTCGTGCACCGGGGAGTGCGGTTTCGTGCAGGTGGACAACGCTATCGAAGCCCTTCAGCGGCTGGCGGCCTATCACCGGGCGCAGTTCCGTGGCACGGTGGTCGGCATCACCGGCTCGAACGGCAAGACCGTCATTAAGGAGTGGATCGCCGAGGAGCTGCCCGAAGGCATGAAATATTACCGTTCGCCGAAGAGTTACAATTCGCAGCTGGGCGTGCCGCTTTCGGTGCTGATGCTGGAGGGCGACGAGGAGCTGGCGATTTTCGAAGCGGGTATCTCGAAACCCGGCGAGATGGAGCGGCTCGAACGCATCATCCGCCCCGACGCGGTGATCTTCACTTCGATCGGCGACGCCCATCAGGAGAATTTCATCAATCTGGAACAGAAATGCGACGAGAAGATGATTCTCGCCCGCAGCGCTTCCAAAATCATCTACCACAGCTATTACGAGCCGCTGGGCCGTATGGTCGCGGCGCATTTCGCCGACCGCCGTCCCATCGATGCCGCCGCGTATCCCGAAGTGCCGGAATCGGTCATCGGCAACGCCGCTTCGCGCCGCAACGCCCAGATCGTCGAGGCGTTCTGCGATGCGATGCATTATTCCGCCCCTTCGTTCGCCGCGGCTCCCTCGGTGGCGATGCGTCTCGAAGTGAAGGAGGGCATCAACGACTCGATACTTATCAACGACGCCTACAACCTCGACCTCAATTCGCTGGCGCTGGCGTTGGACTACCTGCACAGCGTGGCGCTGAACCGCCGCCGTACGCTCGTGCTGTCGGACATTTCGCAGAGCGGTCTTTCGGACGACGAGCTTTACGGCCGCGTGGCAGGCATGGTCGCACGCGCCGGAATCGATTTCCTGATCGGTATCGGTCCGTGTCTGAAGCGCTATGCCGCGCTGTTCGCCTGCGACAAGGAGTTCTTTGCGACTACCGACGAGTGCATCGCGCGCATCAACCGCGACGCCGTGGCCGGTCGTGCGATCCTGCTGAAAGGCGTGCGCGATTTCCGTTTCGAAAAACTGGTGCACCTGCTCTCCCGCAAGAGCCATACGACGGTGTTGGAGGTCGATCTCGACGCCATGATCCATAATCTCAACTATTTCCGGTCGAAGTTGAGCTTCGGGACCCGGCTCGTGGCGATGGTCAAGGCCGGATCGTACGGAGCGGGCGATTTCGAAGTCGCGCAGATGCTCCAGCATCAGGGCGTGGACTATCTCGCCGTGGCGTTCGCCGACGAGGGCGTCCTGCTGCGCGAACGGGGTATTTCGATGCCGATCGTGGTGCTCAACGCCGACGCCGACAGTTTCGACGTGATGATCGCCAATAGGCTCGAACCCGAAATATACAGTTTCCACTCGCTCGGCGCTTTCGCCGACGCCGTGACGCATGCGGGCGAAACCCGTTACCCAATCCACCTCAAGCTGGATACGGGCATGCACCGGCTGGGCTTCATGGAAGAGGAGGTAGCGCAGTTGTGTGCGACGCTCGCCGCGACGCCGCAGGTCAAGGCGGCTTCGGTCTTCTCGCACCTCAACTGCGCCGACATGCCCGAGGAGGATGCCTATACGCGGGCGCAGATCGCCCTGTACGACCGCATGAGCGCGCAGATCGCCGCCTCGCTGCCTTATCCGGTCATCCGCCATACGGCCAATTCGGCCGCCATCGAGCGTTTCCCCGAAGCGCAGTTCGACATGTGCCGCTTGGGGCTGGGGCTTTACGGCTTCGGGTTCCGGCACAACGACACCCTGCGTCCCGTCTCGACGCTTAAAACTCGCATCGTGCAGATCAAACGCCTGCCTGCGGGCGATGCGGTGGGATACGGCCGCGCCGGGAAGCTCACGCGGCCGACCGCCACGGCCACGATCCCGATCGGCTATGCCGACGGGCTGGACCGGCATCTGGGGTGCGGCCGCTGGTCGGTGCTCGTGGCCGGACAGCCTGCGCCGATCGTCGGCCGGGTCTGCATGGACAGCTGTATGATCGACATTACGGATATTCCCGGCGTGAAGGAGGGCGATGAAGTGATGATCTTCTCGCCCGTGCCGGGCAACGACCTCGAAACGATGGCCCGTGTGCTCGATACGATCTCCTATGAAATCATGACCTCGGTTTCGGGGCGTGTGAAACGCATCTATCTCAAAGAATAACGGGATGAAGTGCTACGACTGCGGCGGCTTGATCGCGCCCGGAGCGGACAAATGCTCCGCCTGCAACTGTCCGGCGGAGAGGGTGCAGGCCGTGAAGTGTCTCGAAGCCCGGTTGCTGACGGCCCGCGTCGAAGCGGAGTCGGCCCTCGACCAGCTGGGCCGGGCGAAGGTCGCGATGCTCTGCGCCGCGTTTTTCGCGCTTGTCGGCGGCGTGGTCGTGCTGGTGCATGCCGAGGGCGACGCGACGATGCTGGCCGTCGGGATTTTCATGGTTGCGCTGGCGTGCGTCTATGCGGCATTGGCCTTTCTTATCCGGAAGGCTCCGCTGGCGCTTTCGACCGCGGGATTTCTGCTCAGCTGGCTCTGTCTGGGCGGGCTGCCCGGTCTGGTGATCGTCGGGGCCATGGCGCTGAGTCTCTGGTTCGCCGTGCAGTATACCCGTATTGCGAACCGCGTCGGATTGTTGGAACGAAAAATCGCTGAACTGAAAAAATGTACGGAACACTCTATCTGATCCCGTGTCCGATTTCGGACGAAACGGCGCCGTGGGACGTGTTGCCCGCCGCAAACCGCGCCGTTATGGATTCACTCGACTATTTTATCGTCGAGAATACCCGCACGGCGCGGCGCTTTCTGTCGAAAGCGGGCGTGGCGCGCCCGATCGACACGCTCTGTTTCCGCGAACTGAACGAACATACCGTCGCCGGGCGTGAGGTCGAAGAACTGGTGAAACCGCTCGTCGAGGGGCGTTCGGCGGGCGTGATCTCCGAAGCGGGCGTACCGGGCGTCGCCGATCCGGGAGCGCTGGTGGTCGAAGCCTGTCACCGCCGCGGAATCCGTGTCGTGCCGCTCGTCGGTCCCTCGTCGATCGTCATGGCGGTCATGGCGTCGGGACTCAACGGGCAGTCGTTCGCCTTCAACGGCTACCTGCCCGTCAAGCCGCCCGAACGGGCGCAGGCGATCCGCCGTTTCGAACGCCGCGCGCACGCCGAAGGCCAGTCCCAGCTCTTCATCGAAGCGCCGTACCGCAACGTCAAACTGATGGAACAGCTGTTGCAAACCCTCGCGTCCGAAACGCGGCTGACGGTAGCCATGGACATCACGGCCCCCGGCGAATTCATCCGCACGCTGCGCGTCCGCGAATGGCGTGCCGCCGAATTGCCTGAGATGAACAAACGTCCTGCGATTTTCATCATCGGATAGCTCCTTTCGGACGGTTGGTATACAATTTGATCGCTTATAAGACGGAAAATCTGAAAAACAACTATATATGAAAAAGGAAAAAGCTTATAATGAAGCCATTAACGGCGACGAAGGATTCGAGCCGGGCGACGGTTACCCCTCGTGCGACGGCGAACCCTGTGCCAATGTGTCAGACGAATCGCAGGACGAGACTGACACAATGGCAGACGAGGCCGACAGCGGCGCCACGCCCGATTTAGCGGCGGCAGTCGCCGAATGGCAGGATAAATACATCCGTCTGCAGGCTGAATTCGACAACTACCGCAAGCGTACGCTCAAGGAGAAGATGGATCTGGTACAGACCGGAGGCCGCGACGTATTGCTGGCGATGCTTCCCGTGCGCGACGACGTGCAGCGGGCGGTCGATGCCATGCAGAAGAGCGACGATATCGAAGCGCTGCGCGCCGGCGTAAACCTGATATCGCAGAAATTTACCGATACGCTGCGTCAGAAAGGCGTGACCGAAATCGACGTCAAGGGCAGGGAGTTCGACGCCGACCTGTGCGAAGCCGTTGCGAAATTCGCCGCCGGAGAAGATATGCAGGGCAAGGTCATCGACATCGTTCAGACCGGCTATATGCTGGGCGACAAGGTGCTGCGTTTTGCAAAAGTCGTTGTAGGAGAGTAAGAAGATGGCTGAAAAGAGGGATTACTACGAAGTGCTGGGCGTCCAGAAAAACGCTAACGCCGACGAAATAAAGAAGGCTTACCGCAAGGCTGCCATTCAGTATCACCCGGACAAGAATCCGGGCGACAAGCAGGCCGAGGAGAAGTTCAAGGAGGCCGCAGAGGCCTACGACGTGTTGTCGAACCCCGACAAGCGCGCCCGTTACGACCAGTTCGGCCATGCGGGCATGAGCGGTGCGGCGGGCGGCGGCGCCGGAGGTTTCGGCGGATTCAGCGGCGGCGGTTTCTCGATGGAGGATATTTTCTCGCAGTTCGGCGATATTTTCGGCGGACATTTCGGCGGGGGCGGGTTCCGTTCGTCGTCCGGCGGCGGCCACCGCGTGAACCGCGGTTCCGATATCCGCATCAAGGTCAAACTTACGCTGGCCGAGATCGCCAACGGCGTCACCAAGAAGCTCAAGATCAACAAGACCGTCGCCTGCGACAAGTGCGGCGGTACGGGAGCCAAGGATGCCAATGCTTATTCGACCTGTTCGACCTGCAACGGCACGGGCTATGTGACGCGCGTCGAAAACACCTTCTTCGGTCGTATGCAGACGCAGGGCGTATGTCCGACCTGCGGCGGTACGGGCAAGGTCATCACTTCGCCCTGCGACAAGTGCAAGGGCGAAGGCACCGTCCGCGGTTCGGAGGTCGTTGAGATCAAGATTCCGGCCGGCGTGGGCGAGGGCATGATGCTGACCGTCACGGGCAAGGGCAATGCCGCGCGCCACGGCGGGGTCAACGGCGACCTGCAGGTACTGATCGAAGAGGAACAGCATCCCGAACTGATGCGCGACGGCAACGATCTGATCCACAACCTCAATATCACCGTGACGATGGCCCTGCTGGGCGGTACGGTCGAGGTGCCGACGGTAGACGGCCGCGCCAAGATCAAGATCGCTCCGGGAACGCATGCCGGCAAGGTGCTGCGTCTGGGCGGCAAGGGGCTGCCCGACGTGAACGGTTACGGCCGCGGCGACGAGCTGGTCGTGGTGGACATCACCATTCCGTCGAAACTCAGTGCCGAGGAGAAGCGTCTGATCGAGCAGTTGTCCCAGCAGCCCGGTTTCCAGAAAGCCGACTCGGTCAAAAACCAGAATATTTTCGAGCGGATGAAGAGTTTCTTCCGTTAGGAAACGATACGGTTTCGTCTCTACGGCGGAATGCTGAATACCCCCTGCGGGTCCCGGCATTCCGCCGTATTGGCAGATCGGGAGCAGACCAGACCGCAGTCCGTTTCCCGTGCACGGCGGGTGCATGCTCCCGCATCGGAAAAAGGAATTCGCAGGCAATAAAATTGCGGAAGAATTCGTATCTTTACAAAAAAATAGGAGGACACGCCATGTTAGGTTTCAGCCCGTTCAAGAAGCACGCGAACAAATTCAACTACATACCGCGTTATTACGACCCCGAAAAGGAGGCGCGCGAACAGCGCCGTGCCGAACTGCGCGGCGAAAGAGCCGAGGATGCCGGCAGCGAATACCGTCCCGGACAATATATCCGCACCCAGCGCGATGCGCGCGCCGCACGCCGTTCCAAGGAGGAGAAGACGGGTCGCGACCGCATTTGGAAGATGGCCGTGGGCGCGGTTCTGGTGCTGCTGTTCATCTATATCCTCTATCCGAGACTCGCCGACGTTTTCCTGCGGGCGCGGACCTCGGCCCCGGCGCAGACCGAAGCGGCGGGCGCCGAAGAGACGGTGCGGCGCAACGGTCTCGACCAGTCGGGTGTTTCCGATGTCGAGTGGCAGGAACAGCCTATCACGGTGGTCCCCAACGATTATCAGGAGTAAATGGCAGACAAGATCAGATTATTACCCGAGGTCGTAGCCAATCAGATCGCGGCGGGCGAGGTCGTCAACCGTCCCGCCTCGGTGGTCAAGGAGATGATGGAGAATGCGATCGACGCAGGCGCACGCACCGTAAAGGTCAATTTCCGCGACGGCGGAAAGGACCTGATACAGATCGTGGACGACGGCTGCGGCATGTCGCCCATCGACGCGCGCATGGCTTTCGACCGCCACGCTACGAGCAAGATAACCTCCGTGGACGATATTTACGCGCTCAATACCTTCGGGTTCCGCGGCGAAGCGCTGGCTTCGATCGCCGCTGTGGCGCAGGTCGAACTGCGGACGAGGCAGGAGGGCGACGAAGTGGGTACGCAGACCGAGATCAACGGCGGCCAGTTCGCCGGACAGACCCCGGTGATGTGTCCCGTGGGTTCGCAGTTTTTCGTGCGCAACCTTTTCTACAACGTGCCGGCCCGCCGCCGTTTTCTGGACAAGAGCACCACGTCGGCCGCGCAGATCAAGTCGGAATTCCAGCGCGTGGCGTTGTGCAACCCGCAGATCGCCTTCGAACTGTACGCCAACGACGCCCCGGTCTATACGCTGGGCGCGGCGTCGCTCGCCGGACGTATCGTCGATGTGGTGGGCCGCCATATCAAGCAGAATCTGCTGGAGGTCGAGGCCGACACTTCGATCGCCCGCATCGAAGGCTACATCGGCCGCCCTGCCGCCGCCAAACGGCGCAACGGCGAACAGTATCTCTTCGTGAACGGCCGCTACTTCAAGAGTACGTACCTCACGAGCGCCATTATGAAGGCCTATGAGAAACTGATTCCCGAAAGTAGTTCGCCGTCGTATTTCCTCTACCTGACGGTCGATCCGTCGCGGATCGACGTCAATGTCCACCCGCAGAAAACCGAGGTGAAATTCGCCGACGAGGAGGCCGTGTGGCAGATCGTGAACGCCGCCGTGCGCGAAACGCTCGCCAAGACGGGCGCCGTGCCGCTGATGGATTTCGACCGCGAAGGCATCGTCGAGATTCCGGTGCTGACCAAAGGGGCGGTCTACAGCGAGCCTCGGGCCATGTCGAACAGCGAATACAATCCTTTCCGCGAAGAGTACATCGACCCGTCGGCGCCCGATCCGAACGTCGATTTCGCCGGATTCGACGTGCCGTTCAGCGACAACGGCCAAACTCTCTCCGACAATGTCGGCGCGGGTTTCGTTCCGCGCGGCGGAGGACGCGGTTCGGGCGTCGCTTTGCCGGGCGGCCTGCGCAGCGCCGGGGGCGGGGGATTCCTTGTGGCCGGCAGCGGCGCCGATGAATTTTCGATCCCTTCTGCGGCGGACGACGCCTTCGAGGATTTCGTGTCGGGCGGGGGCTTCGAAGTGACTTCGGAGAGCGGTTTCGACGCCAGCGAACTGGAGTTCATCCCATCCGAAGCGACGGCCGAACAACAGCGGCTGGCCGTCGAACAGCGGCCCGAATTCACCGACCCGCTGCCGCTCGGAGGCGGCTATGTCGCCGCCCTGCTGGGCGGACGGTTCGTCGTGGTGGACGTGCGCCGTGCTCGTGAGAGGATACTTTACGAAGACTACCTGAAGATGCTCGGCAACGGTTCGTCCGTGAGTCAGCAGTTGCTCTTTCCCGAACGGCTGGTGCTTTCGGACAGCGAATACGCTCTGCTCGAAGAAAACGCCGTCGAATTCGCATCGCTGGGCTTCGACCTCGATTTTCAGGGCGAATGCGCCGTCGAGGTGAAGGGTACCCCGGCCGACATGCCTGCCGACTCGGTGGACCGGCTGCTTTACGAACTGCTGCAGGCGTTCTCGACGCCCGTGTCGCTCGCCGACGTGCGGCGCGAGAAAATCGCCGCCGTGATGGCGCGCGGAGCGGCGAAACAGGCTGTGCGCCTGCTGTCGCGCGACGAAGCCGCCGCACTGCTCGCGCGGCTGGCCGCTTCGGGCAATTTCAGCTTTTCGCCATCGGGCAAAGCCATAACCGCCGAGATAACCGTCGAAGATATCCGGGCCAAGTTGGGATAATCCGGCGGAAAAACGTACATTTGCATAAATTTTCGGCACCCGGAATCCGGCCGGCTTTATTCGGCTTGTTTCCGGCAGAGGAAAGGCTGAAGACCGCCCCGCCGGATCAGGTGCGTGAATGCGGCGCTGAGCCGCGTATTAGGCTCTGAGAAAACGGGACGGGGACAAAACCGCAATAAAACTGAAAAAAGATAATTTATGAACAGGAACTATTTCCAGACACCCCCGGTGGTGTTGAATCTGATAATCATCAACGTCCTGATCTTTATGGCTACGGCGTTGTTGCCGAAGGCGGGCAATACGATCATGGAGTACTGCGCCCTGTCGCTCGGTACGCCGTTTTTCCATGTCTATCAGTTCATCACCTACATGTTCCTGCATGCCAATTTCGAACATATCTTCTTCAACATGTTCGCCCTTTGGATGTTCGGACGCACGCTGGAGTATGAACTGGGGCAGAAACGTTTTCTGACCTATTACATGGTCTGCGGTATCGGTGCGGCGTTTATCCAGTACCTGACGGCGCTGGCTTTCGGCGAATTTCCGCTGGTGCTGGTCGGCGCTTCGGGCGCCGTGATGGGACTGTTGCTGGCTTTCGGAGTCATGCACCCCAACGCGGTCATCATGCTGCTGATTCCCCCGATTCCGATGAAAGCCAAATGGTTCGTCGTTATCTACGGCGTGATCGAGCTGTTTCTGGGCTGGCGCGGCGTGGGCAATGTGGCGCATTTCGCTCATGTGGGAGGTATGTTGTGGGGCTTCCTGCTGCTCCAATGGTGGAAACAGCGGGGTATAATCCGCTTCTGACCCTATGGCCGAGACCTATTACAGCGGTTATGACAGCGACCGCGGCCGCAAGCCGCGGCGTAGTTTGCTGCTGTGGCTGCTCGACCTGCTGATGACGCTCCTGACGGCGGTAACGGCCGTTACGATGGTCATTACCTTTTTCGTGCCTTACGTCGATCCGTGCCGGGTGTGGTTCTTTCCCGTGCTGGGGCTGGCCGCACCGGCGGTCTATGTCGCTACGGTCATTCTGGCGCTCTATTGGATCATCCGCTGGCGGCTGGTGCGGGCCGGGATCATGGTCGCGCTCGTGGTCGTAGGGCTTTTCAAGGTGTCGCTCTTCTACAGACCCGAATTCCGCCGTAATTACGGTGACGAGAGATACGACCGTCGCGCCTTCAAGCTGATGACCTACAACGTGCGGGGATTCTACGGTGAAGACGGGCGCAGCAGCGTCGGGGACATTCTGCACCTGATCGGCGACCATGATCCCGATATTATCTGCATGCAGGAGTTCAACGCGCGTCTGGCAGACGAGTCCGACGAGTTCGCGCTGCTGGACGAGAAGTACGAGAGCGCCGTTTTCGGACGCACGCAGGCGCCCGATTCGCTTTACGGCGCGCCGCTGGTGATTCTGAGCAAATACCGCATTCTGCGTTCCGGCGTCGTGCTGACCCCCAATACCTCGGTCTGGGCCGACCTGCTGATCGGCGACGATACGATCCGGGTGTTCAACAACCACCTGCGTTCGACGGCGATCAAGGCGGCCGACAACGACTACCTCACCAGCCGCGTATTCCTGTCCGATACGGCGCGCGAGGATAAGCTGCGGAGCATGGCGGGCCGTTTCCGCGAGAACAGCGTGCTGCGTGCCGCGCAGGTGGACAGCATCGCGGTCGTGGTGGAGGCGTGGCGTTCGCGGTGCATCGTCTGCGGCGACTTCAACGATACCCCCATGTCGTACGTTTACCGCACTATGGCCAAGGGCCTGAACGACGCTTTCAGCCAGTGCGGTTCGGGCTATTCGCATACGTTCCGCGGATTTTTCAATACGCTGCGGATCGACTACGTGCTCAGCTCGGAAGGTTTCGAGGCGATTTCGTACGAGGTGCCCGCGGTCGATTATTCGGACCACCATCCCGTCGTCGTCCGGCTGCGGAAAAATGTAATGAACAACTAATCCGATATAATTATGATTTTCGATTCTTTGAAGAACAGTGCGCTTTATTATTCGTTGAACCCGCGCTTGGAAAAGGCCTTCGGCTACATCGCTTCGACCGATTGGGAGAAGATGGAACCCGGTATCCACGAACTCGACGGCAAGGATATCTATGTGAATGTCATGGACCCCGAACTGAAGAAGCCCGCCGATGCCAAACTGGAGATCCACAATGCCTATCTCGATATTCAGGTGCTTGTCCGCGGTGAACGCGAGACCTTCGGCTGGAGCGAACGCGCCGCCCTGAGCAAGCCGCTGGGCGGTTTCGATGCCGAGAAGGATATTCAGTTCTTCGACGACGAGCCGCAGACCTACTACACGATCCGTCCCGGCCAGTTTACGATTCTCATGCCTGAGGACGGCCATGCGCCGATGGTGGGCGAGGGCAGCGTACGCAAAATCATCGTCAAGGTCCGTATGTAGGGCCGCCGAACCGATGAAAGCAAGGGCCGGAGTGTAAACTCCGGCCCTTGCTTTCATGGCGCTTCTGCTCCTGCTTTCGCGGCGTGCCGCGCATGGGCGGTCCGCCGCCGCTTGTTTTTGCTGCGGGGCAGCGCGTTCTTCGGCACAATCCCTGTCCGCCGGTATTTCGTCCCGGAGGCGGCGATAACAAAAAAAGCCAGCTTTCGGAGCCGGCTTTGTTTATTAGGACAATTCGCGTTATTTTCCGATGCCGTAATAACGGAATCCGGCGTTCAGCGCCTCTTCCTTGTCGAGGATATTGCGGCCGTCCACGATGATGTTGTTGCGCATGGCCGAACGCAGAAGCGCCCAGTCGGGCATGCGGAACTGCTTCCACTCGGTGATCAGTGCGACGGCGTCGGTTCCTTCGGCGGCTTCGTACATCGTCGCGGCATGATAAACGCGCTCTTCGCCGAGTCTGCGGCGGGACTCGCTGACAGCGACCGGATCGTATGCGCGGACCGTCGCTCCCGCTTCGAGCAGCCGGTCGATCACGACCAATGCCGGAGCTTCGCGCATGTCGTCCGTCTCGGGTTTGAACGCAAGTCCCCAGATCGCTACGGTCTTGCCGCGCAGGTCGCCCAGCGCCTGCTGCAGTTTGTCGAAAACGATCGATTTCTGGCGTTCGTTGACCCGCTCCACGGCTTCGATCACCTGCATCGTGTATCCGTATTCATGCGCCGTGTGGGCCAACGCCTTCACGTCTTTCGGGAAGCACGAGCCGCCGTAACCGCAGCCCGGATAGAGGAACTTGCTGCCGATGCGGGCGTCGGAGCCGATTCCCTTGCGGACCATTTCGACGTCGGCGCCTACCAAGTCGCACAGGTTGGCGATCTCGTTCATGAACGAAATTCGCGTCGCCAGCATGGCGTTGGCGGCGTATTTGGTCATCTCGGCCGAGGGAATATCCATGAACAGCACGCGGAAATTGTTGATCAGGAACGGCCGGTAGAGCTTGGTCATCAGCTTGCGCGCCCGTTCGCTTTCGATGCCCACGACCACGCGGTCGGGAGACATGAAATCCTTGATAGCTGCTCCCTCTTTCAGAAATTCGGGGTTCGATGCGACGTCGAACGGCACTTTGCACTTTCGCCGGGCAAGCTCTTCGCGGATTACGGCCTTGACTTTCTGCGCAGTGCCTACGGGAACGGTGCTTTTCGTCACCAGAACCGTATATTTCTTGATGTTCCGGCCGAACGTGCGGGCCACTTCCAGCACGTATTTCAGGTCGGCCGACCCGTCTTCGTCGGGCGGCGTGCCCACGGCCGAGAAGACCACCTCCACGTCGTCCAGACAATCCGTGAGTTCGGTCGTGAAGTGCAGACGGCCCTCTTCGACATTGCGCCGGACGACCTCTTCCAGCCCCGGTTCATAGATCGGGATGACGCCGTTGTTCAGCCCGTCGATCTTCTTTTTGTCTACATCGACGCACGTGATGTCGAGTCCCATTTCGGCGAAACATGCTCCCGAAACCAGACCGACGTACCCCGTTCCTACGACTGCGATTTTCATATTGTGTGTGTTTGGTGTGTGCTTTTTCAGCGGCGGAAGCGCGCGGCGACGCCGTCGGCGAACCGGCTGCAGAAGTCGTGGCAGCCGGACGAGAAGCCCTGCTTCATCTCCACGGGATCGCAGATCGGCTCCCACTTCATGCGCTGCGCGAATTCGCTCATGCCGCGCACGGCGGCTCCGGCCCAGCAGAACGACCCGAACCAGCCGAAATTACGCTGCGGGACTCAGCGTGCGGCGATCAGGTCGAGCAGGCGCGCCGCGGGCGGGTAGATGCCTCCGTTGTAGGTCGGTGCGCCGACGATAAGCGTGTCGTAGCGGAATACGTCGCGCAGGACGATGGATTCGTCGGCGAACGAAAGATTATACATGACGATCGGTCCGACGCCACGGCTCGCCAGTTCCCGGGCAATGCGTTCGGCCATCTGCTCCGTGTTGCCGTACATCGAACCGTAGGCGAGTACCACGCCGGGTTCGCCTTCGTAGCGGCTCAGACGGTCGTAAATATCCATTACCTGCGGAATCTGCCGCTGCCATACGGGACCGTGGGTCGAACAGATGGTCGTGGGGTTCAGTCCGCGGACCTTTGCCAGTGCTTTCTGCACGGGACCGCCGTATTTACCCACGATGCAGGCGTAGTAGCGGCGCATCTCGTCCCAGTAGCGCGACGGGTCGAGCTGCGAATCGGTGATGCCGCCGTCGATAGCCCCGAACGTGCCGAAGGCGTCGCCGGAGAAGAGCGTCCCGGTCTCGGCGCACCACGTGACCATCGTTTCGGGCCAGTGCACCATCGGCGCCATGTAGAACGAGAGCGTCTTCGCGCCGAGCGAAATCGTGTCACCCTCCTTGATTTCGAGCGTCCCGGCGTCGATGCCGTAAAAGCCCTGAATCATTTGCAGGGTTTTGGCGTTTCCGACGATTTGAATACCGGGGTAGAGCATGCGCAGGGCGCGGATGGACGACGAGTGGTCCGGCTCCATGTGATTGACCACGAGGTAGTCGATCTGCCGGTCGCCGATCGTCTCGCGGATATTTTCGAACAAGCGGCTTCCGAAAGCCTCTTCGACGGTGTCGATCAAGGCGACCTTCTCGTCTGCGACCAGATATGCGTTGTATGAAACCCCGTGGGGAAGCGACCAGAGTCCTTCGAAGCGGGTTGTCGTGCGGTCATTGACCCCGACGTAATGAATGCCGGGCAGAATTTCAGTGATGTTCATAATATATGACGTATTTTGTCCAAAGATAGTGAAAAATGTGCCAAAACGGAAAACCTGTATCTATCCTGCTGTCCGTCTGGTGGTTCTGTAATATTATTTAGTTCGAGTGGCAAATATAGCAGTTTTTAGGATACGAACGGCGTTCGCAGCCGGAAAACAGCGGTTGGGGCGGCTTTTCCGGCATAAAAAAATCTCCGGTCGGAAGACCGGAGATTTGCTGTTTTGACCTTTGCGGAGGGGTACTTACAACGGCAGGTGTACCGCCGAACGGGTGGATTTCATTACGATAGCGCCGTCCTTGACCGAATTCGGAATCGTGCTGCGCTCGTATACGCTCACCTCCGTAACGTCCGTGGCGCTGGTCAGCGTCAGCGTGTTGCCCGATTCGTTGAACGAAATGTCGTAGGTGCTTCCGAAGTTCTTGCCGTCGCTGTATTTTCCGTTGAGCACGTCGTTCTGCACCTGATAATTGCCGGTGAATTTCTGATACTTTACCTCGGCGAGCCTTTGGTATATCTCGAAGCTGTTATCCGCATCGAACGAGAGGTAAATATCGAAATCCTGCGGAGTCTCGCCCGTCCATGTCTTGAGCTGCCACTCGCCGACGAGCTGTTTTGCCGTGGGCGAAACCTTCTCCTTGTCCGACGATCCGCAGCCGGCCAGCAAACACAGGCCCAATGCGGCCAATACGATATAGATAGTCTTTCTCATAATCTTTATACACTTACTATTATAACCAACCTCCGTTGCCGGCCTGTACCGCGCGGGCGATGATCGCAAATTCCTTGGTGATCTCCATGCCGCTCATACCGCCGTTTGCGGAGGAACTTCCGGCCATGGCCTTGATTTTGATTTTGGCGACACCCGGTTTGGTGCATTTGATCTGCAGTTTTCCGTACGAGAACGCAGGTGCGGCGGTGATACCCAGTTTATCCATATCGGCCTGCGACATTTCGGCGCTCTTGTAGGTCAGGTTCGCCGAAGCTTGGCCGAAGAACTTATCGAGCGAGAGCACCTGCTGTACGCCGACTTTAGCGGGCAGGCAGGGCGTGCCTTCGATCTGCATCAGCAGCTGGTAGGCATCAATCGATCCGGTACCCATATTCTTGCGGTAATTCCGAAGTATCATGCCGTTTTTGGTTCCGTCGATAAGATAGGAGTCGATGTCGTTAACCGAGGTCAGGAGCATCGATTTGAATTCGTCCACCGTGTAATGCTTTCCTTTGGCCAGCGCATAGGAGAGTCCCAGTGCGGCCACGCCCGATACGTGCGGGCAAG
>JAJPZH010000264.1 GCA_021204515.1 Alistipes sp.
AATTTATTTTAATCATATTTATCCTGTATTTCAGCTATTTATGTTGATAAAATAGGCTATCTTGAAAGTCAAGGACAATTAAAATTCGGAAGATGTATGACAAATGTATGACAAAAATATATATCTTTGTCGTGTCTAATACATCTACTTATGGCCGGATTCCGTTTTCGTATTCGCTCTGCACAGAAAAACAAGTTGGTAAAAGTGCAAATCCTCTTTACCGTAGGGCGAGGTAATCAGTTCTATACCGACACTCAATACCTTGTCCTCACCGATGCTTGGAACAACAAGACACAAAGTGTCAAAAGCCGCTTTGCCTACGCTGATGACTTTACCGAACAGCAGGGGCGCGAGCTGATGAAGAACCTCGCGGAAATGCGGAGTTTTATTCTGGGCGAGATAGCCAAAGACCCGGAGCATCCTATGACCAAAAGCAGGTTGGAGAAAATCATTTACAGCTTTCACCACCCGCGCCAGACGGTCAACACCAAACGCGGACGGGAATCACTGACCGACTACATCGCCCGCTATGTCCATGAAATGGAAAATGGCACACGGTTGAACATCCACAAGCTCCGGTATGGCTACTCCACCGTCAAGAATTACAAGGGGTTTATTATCCAATTCGACGAATTTTGCAAAGCACGACGCAAACGATATGATTTCAACGATATAGATATTAAGTTCTATGATGATTTCGTTGCCTATTTCACCACAAAAGACTACTCGATCAACACCATAGGCCGCCATGTCAAGGAATTGAAAATCATCATGCGGGCGGCCAGAGAAGAGGGGCTACACGACAACGGGACAATCGAAAGCCGTAAGTTCCGGGTACTGACCGCTGAAGTAGAAAATATTTACCTGACCGAATCGGAGATCAAAGCCATTGCCGCACTCGATTTGTCGGGAGATAAACACAAAGACATTGCCCGCGATATTTTTCTGGTCGGGTGTTACACGGCACAGCGGTTCAGCGACTATTCGACAATCAACGAGGGGAATATCCGCACGCTGGAGAGCGGACAGCAGGTTATCGACCTGAAACAGCAGAAAACCGGCAATCATGTCGTTATCCCCATACGCCCTGAATTGCAAGCGATATTGGATAAATACGACAACCAGCTACCGAAATCCTACGAACAGAAAGTCAATAAATTCATCAAAGAGGTTGCGCGGGAAGCGGGTATTACCGAGAAGATAGAAATTTCCTATATAGAGAAAGGGGAACAAAAGACGCGCATTGTTGAGAAATGCGACCTTGTTAAGACCCACACCGCCCGCCGCAGCGGAGCAACGAATATGTATTTGGCGGGTATTCCATCCATCGCCATTATGAAAATCACGGGGCATAAAACCGAAAAGGAGTTTATGAAATACATCAAGATCAGCGAAGAGCAAAACGCGACGGAATTGATGAGCCACCCGTATTTTTGCGGGGCAGGCACGAGAAATGAGAAATAATTGGTAATTTAGCCACAGAATAGCAGGAATATGTATAAAATCCCGACATTACCTCTTAGACAAGAGATCGAAACAAAACCCGTGCTGAAGCAGTTGGTCGAAGCGCACAAGTGCCTTGCAGAATTGAAAGGTGCGGTTAAGTCCATGCCCAACGAAAGCATCCTTATCAATACGCTTTCGTTGCAGGAAGCAAAGGACAGTTCCGCCGTGGAAAGCATCATCACGACACATGACGAGTTGTATAAGGCCGAATTATTCGCCAGCCAGTATGCGACTCCCGCATCCAAAGAGGTTAAGAGTTACGCAGATGCGTTACGAACGGGGTTTTCGTTGGTAAAACAGCATAACCTGCTGACGAATAACATCATCATCGAGATATATCGGATCGTCAAACGAAACACGTCGGGATTCCGCACAACGCCCGGCACGACACTCAAGAACGAAGTGACACAGGAAATTATCTATACGCCGCCCCAGACGCACGATGAGATCGCCAAGTATATGGCCAATCTGGAGCAATACATCAACGACGCTTCGATGAGCGACGTCGATCCGCTCGTCAAAATGGCAGTCATTCACCACCAGTTCGAGAGCATCCACCCGTTTTCCGACGGCAACGGGCGCACGGGGCGAATCGTAAATATCCTCTATCTCGTACTGAACGGCTTGTTGGACTATCCAGTTCTCTATTTGAGCCGCTATATCATTAAGAATAAGGGTGAGTATTACCGGCTTTTACAGAATGTCCGAGATAACGGAGATTGGGAGTCGTGGATTCTGTTTCTCCTAAAGGGGATCGAAGAAACATCGCAGGAAACAATCGTGCTTATTCACGGCATCAAGGCATTGATGGCCGAATACAAAAAGGGAATCCGGGAAAACCTGAAGAAAATCTATTCGCAGGATTTGCTGAATAATCTCTTCCGTCACCCCTATACGAAAATCGACTTTATCTGCGAGGAATTACAGGTATCGCGGCCAACGGCAACTGCCTACCTGACCCAACTGGAGAAAGCGGGATATATCGAGAAAATCAAATTGGGACGGGAGAATTTCTACCTCAACATACGACTGTTTGATTTGCTGATAAATGCATTTCACATCGCCTCGCCTGCCGTTACAGACGAAATCAACTCATCCAATCGGGACGTGTAAAAAAATATGCAAAATCTTTACACGTCCCATTTGATATGTAAAGAAAACCGGATTTTCTTTACATTTATCAACAACGTATAAACATTTTTGATAAATCTTAATAGATCAAAAACACTCGGTGAATCGGGTGCTTTCTTTTTTAGGGGTGCAATCGAGTGTCATTCGACGCATATTTAACGCCTTGATAACCGAACATTTGGAAGTGAAATAATTATTACTATATTTGCCACCCCGAACCTATTGTCCGGGACAATCATTAATCTATTTATAATATGGCAAAAGAACAATTTATCTTGAACGGTCTGACCGTCGAAAGACTTTCCGAAATGATCCGGGAAGCCGTACACGAAGAAATGCAACAGATGCAGGCTCCGGTTTGAAGAGAGCAAGACGAGCATTACCTCTCCCGGAAAGAGGTTGCGGCTCTTCTGAAAATCTCCCTTGTTACACTCACATCCTGAATTAATCGCGGTAAAATCAAAGCCCATAAAATCGGTGGGCGCGTCTTGTTCCGTGAATGCGACATAAAAGAATCCGTCGCACAAATCATCCCAATCAAATCACCCAAACGGTAGCTGCGCATGCTCGATAGCAAGACGCAGGAATTGTCGTATGCCTATCAGAAAGAGGAAAGGCAAGTTTGTGTTTTCGTAAACGAAAACGGGGCTTACTCCCGTCGGTCGGCGCGGAATCCCGTTGGTCTAATCATTAAAATCGAATTTATGAAACGTGAGTTTAGCAAGGGCGGCCGCCCCTCATTGAAACCTGCGGCCAGACAAGGTTACATCGTCAGCGCGAGGCTCGACACCGAACACTATTTCCAGCTGAAGAAGTTAGCCCGCACATCGGGCTGCCATCCGTCCGAGATCATTCGGCAGCTTATCGGACGCGGGTGAGTGCGTGAGCGGATGCGGCGCGAACATCTGGATTTCATGGCGCAGCTCAAAGGCATTGCCCGAAATCTCAATCAGCTCATCCGGACAGCTCATGTCGGCGGGTTTGCGGCGGTCGTTGTGTCACATACGGGGATCATTACCGAAATCGAGGACTTTCTAAAACAGCTACGCCATGATCGGTAAGATTATCGCCGGATCGTCCTTTGGTGCGACGGTCGGTTATGTGATGAAAGAAGAATCGCAGGTGTTGGCTACCGAGGGCATAGAGCCGCCGGACGTATCGGACATGGTACGGGACTTCAAAGACCAAACCCTGCTGAATCCCCGGATCAAAAACGCGGTCGGGCATATATCGCTCTCATTCTCGACAAAAGATGCCGACAAACTGACTGATTCGGTTATGACGCAGATCGCGCGGGAGTATATGGAGCGCATGGGGATTCGGGACACGCAGTTTTTGATTGTCCGGCACACGGATCAAGCGCATCCACATTGCCATATCGTCTATAACCGGGTTGGCAACAACGGCCAGACCATTTCGGATAAGAATATCAAAATCCGGAACGGCAAGGTCTGCAAAGAACTTACAGCCAAGTATGGCTTATACTATCCGAAAGGCAAAGAGCAGGTACGGCGTGAACGGCTGCGGGAACCGGATAAGACCAAGTACGCCATTTACGATGCAATCCGGGAGTGTCTGTCCGGTTGTAAGTCGTGGGATGATCTGGAAAAGCGGTTGCAGGAGCAAGGCATTACGACCGCTTTCAAGTTTTGCGGCAACACCGACCAGAAGCAGGGCGTGCTATTTTCAAAGAACGGTCACACTTTTTCCGGCTCGAAGATCGACCGGGCTTTCAGTTTTTCCAAGTTAGACCGTCATTTCTCGCAGGCGCAGCGGATCGTTCCGCCCGTCGCACAGCCCCGCTATTCGGCGCAGGCGGTCGGGAATTTATCGGCAGCGGTTAGCCATTACCGTTCGGCGTTCACCGGGCTGGTTGGCAGTCGGGATAATTCGGACAAATCCGTCGGTTTGGGCGGCTTCGGAGTGGCAGGCGGTATAACTTTACCGCCGGGCGGATGCTGCGGCGCAATCGCTCCGGAACAGATGCTGCGGCAGACCGGGGAATCCCACGAGGAACACATTGCCCGCGTTACGGCACTGATCCGGCAGGCAACCGAAGCGATGCTGGTCGAGCAGGCCGAGCGAAGCCGAAAATTACGCACAATTAAAACCAACAAACCAAAATTCAGAATACACTAACCGATATGGATAACACACAAAACAACATCCTTACATTAGATATGTACGAGGATTTGAAAGAAGAAATAATCAAAACCCTGAAATCCGAGGTATCAAAATCACAGGGTGGGGATAATGCGGTATGGACGCAGAAGATCGAAGAAATAGCCGAAGCATCGGCTCGCACCGCCGAGCAAGTTGCGAACCTAACTAACCGCATCGGGCAGATTGAGTTTCAACCCGTAATCAATACATTGCCGTCCGACAACTCCGGTATAAAAATGCTGTTCAAATATATTTTCGGCTCATTAAAGCAGATCGAAACAGACAGCAAACAGAATACACAGGGAATAATGGCATTGCAGGAGCAGGTAGCCAAAATGAAAATAGAGGTTGATACGGAAAAGTTTGAACACCTGACGAATCACACTATTTACGAAATGCAGCAACAAATCCGCTACCTGAAACAGCCGCCTATCGTACTGAAAATTATTATAGGGCTTGCAATCGTTGCATTGATTGCGACATGTGCAGCAGGGTATTATGTTCGGGACAGGCGGGAGTGGAAAGACACCGCGAAATACTGGTACGAACAAAGCCAACAGAACATCCAGCCAAAAGCCAAGAAAAAGTAAGGTGACCAAAACGGGGGCTTGCGAGATTGTCAGTAATCTCCCAAGCCCCCGTTCGTTCGAATGATTGACCGCCTATTGCCGTTCGCTCAACTCTTTATAAAGCTCCAGCCGCAACCCGGCGTAGTTTTCGATAATATCGCCCATCTTCTCCACACGTTGCAGGTGCATTTCCAATTCCTGCGGCGCGACATCGAAACCAAGGTCGTAACGCGCTTTGACCAAAAATTTCTTTAAACAAGGGAGCGTGAAGATTCTTTCAATATGTGTATCGTCGAAAATAAGCATCAACTTAGTCGAAAGCGTCCGCATCCGGTCGTGCATCACCACCGGATCGTGGCTGTCGAACTCGATGCCGTGATAGACGTAATAGAGCGTATGGTAGAAATAGACCGCTGCCTGCGCAGAGAAAAGAGCGGCCAAACGTATGTTGCGGCTTTCGCTCAATGCTTCCTGCGCCTGTTCGATCAGCTCGTTGCCCAGAATACGGAACGTGTCGTAATGCAATTTGGCATCAGCATACGCTTTGGCAAAGTCGATTGAGTGTTTCGGACGGCGGAAATGGTAGTGATCGCTGCAATAGAGCAATTCGCCCTCGGAATGTGCGAAATAGAGAAAGGGCGTCTTGTTGGATTCAACGTAGTTTAACGGCATAATATAGAGATTGATGTATGCAATATCCCGGTGCTTGACGGGCATTCTGTACCGGAGTATCCGCTTCGCACGCATCCAGTCGTATTCGGGCGTTTCGCGCACGACCATCAAAAGGTCGTAGGCCACGGCGTCGCTATGGCATGTGCCGCCAACCAAATTCCCGAATAGCAAGATATATTCGGGATCGAAATAGCCGTCAGTCAAAGTTTGGACGATCCGGGCGGCTTCGGCAGAATTGTAGAGCATTTTCGTAGGTTGTTCCGGGTGCGATTCTGGCTTTGGCGCGAGCTGCCCGGTCGGCTGTTCCACAGAGGGTACGGATCGTTGTTCGGCGTGGGTGTTTTCGGGGGTTATGGGTTGCGCAGGCTGTTCCTGCACGGGGTTTTGATTCGGTTCCATTTGATTGATTGTTAGAAATTTGACATAGTAAGGGCTGTCCTTATCACCGCATTTCGGCAATAAAGAGAATAACGATTTGGTTAGCAACTATTTGCTAATCCGGCGGGTGAAAATGGAAACGAATAAAGAGGTTGCACGGCGGGAACCGCCTGCGGCTGGCCTTGCGGCGTGTCAGCGTCGGAACGCGGACGATGGATTGTGTTCGCATAAATAAAAAAGATGCGCAGCTGCGAACACAATCCATCCCTCTTGCGAGTTCAAAACCGGTGTCGTTCGCGGGATTGCTCCCCAACGGCTCTGCGCATACCATTAGTAGTAGGATTCCGATTTTGAAAACCATCGCAAAAAAGTTTATTATGAATTATGTTCGCAGGGGCAAAGATAAGTATTTTTTTTAAATCCTATAATAATAATAGGAAGTAGAGATAAACATCAAGAATAGCCATAAAAAATCGGAGCTTTTGATAAAACTCCGACCGCGATTAAGTGGACCTTACTCGCTACTTCTCTTTGCGAACACCTTTGAATGGAGTACCATCTTGCTTCACATCCATAAACTTTCCAGTTGCAGAATCTCTTTTGACATACTGGCCAGTTTTGGGATTTAACACTTGGCTTCGGTCTTTTACCGCTCCAATCCGACGTCCATCACCATATGGTTTATTTACTGCCATAATATAATGTTTTTGTTTCTCCGAATTAAACAGCCGGGGTCACGCTGTCTGTTCTCCGTTTGAGATAGCATTTCATACAACAACATATTGTATACCAACCCGTAATATACTCATACTTGGCAGTTTTTGAATGTCAATATTAAAAAAACGTCTGCCAATTTGTCACACCTAAAACTAAAATGGGAGACTCTGTCACTTTCCACCCAAACTATCATTTGCATGACAAATGTATGACAACCTAAAAACAAAACCGCGTTACAGACATCTGTAATGCGGTTTTAGTGAGGTCTGAAGCGGATTCGAACCGCTGTACAAGGTTTTGCAGACCTTTGCCTAGCCACTCGGCCATCAGACCATTTTTTGGTTTCCGATTCCGTCTTCGAGCAAACTTCTTCATTTGCTATCCGGGCCGTTTCGGGTCCGGCATCACCATCTCAGAAGCTTACGGTTTATTCTCAGGCGTATCGGAGTGCAAATATACAAACATTTCTAAAATCTGCAAAACTTCGGCTCAACTTTGCGTTATTTCCCAAAAATATTTACTTTTACGACACGTTAAACGACTTTTGCGGTTATGACCATCGAGGATATTGCCCTTCAGATGACTCCGGGTATCGGGGTGAAGGGCGCCGTGCATCTGCTCGGAGTGTTCGGCGACGCACAGGGCATCTTCGCCGCGGCTCCGGACGAACTGGCGGGCGAAGCGGGCCTGCGCGAAGACGCCGTCCGGGAAATCGTCCGCCGCAAAGGATTTGCCGCAGCGGAAAAGGAGCTGGAGCATTGCCGCCGCCACGGAATCACGGCCATCGCCTCGACCGATCCCGAATACCCGGCCCTGCTGCGGGAAATTCCCGATTATCCCCACGTCCTATACATAAAAGGTAACACGGCCGCCCTTTCGGCGCGCTGTCTGTCGATGGTCGGCACGCGCAATGCGACGCCTTACGGACAGACCATGTGCAACCGGCTCGTGGAAGGACTCGCGGCGCAGGTGCCGGGACTCTGCATCGTCAGCGGACTGGCTTTCGGAATCGACGTCGCGGCACACCGTGCGGCATTGGCCGCCGGGATTCCGACCGTCGCAGTATTAGCCAACTCACTGCCGGGAGTGATGCCGACCCAGCATACGGCCGTGGCGCGCGACATCCTCGATCACGGCGGCGCGCTGGTTACGGAACTTCATTCGCAGACCCGGCAGAACGGCACGGCTTATATCGCCCGCAACCGCATCATCGCCGGGCTGAGCGCCGGATGTATCGTCGTCGAATCGCCCGACAGCGGCGGATCGCTCGTCACGGCGCACTGCGCCGACGATTACGACCGTTCGGTGATGGCAGTCCCGGGCCGCGCCACGGACCGCATGTCGGCCGGGACCAACCACCTGATCCGCAACCGCAAAGCGCAGCTGGTACTGACAGCCGACGACATTGTCCGCGAGTTGATGTGGGACCTCGGCGCGGAGCCGGCGACGCTCCGGCCGAAACCCGCCACACCGCAACTTACGCCCGACGAAGCGGGGCTGCTGGGTTGTTTCCGCACGGACGATCCGCTGTCGCACGAAACGCTGTCGGAGCTGAGCGGACTCGATCCCGGCGAGCTGGCGACGCTGCTCGTGGGACTGGAACTGGCGGGCGCCGTACGCCAGCTGCCCGGCAACAGATACATGAAACTGATATGAGACTTACCGATACACATTCGCATCTGTACGCCCCAGAATTCGACGCGGACCGCGAGGAGGCGCTCGCGCGTGCGGCCGACGCCGGGGTAGAAAGGCTGCTGCTGCCGGCGATCGATTCGGAAAGCCACGAACGGCTGTTCGGACTGTACCGCAGCCACCCGAAGCGGTGCGTCCCGATGATGGGACTGCATCCGACGTCGGTAAACGACAATCCCCGCTGGCGCGAGGAGCTGGCGCTTATCGAACGTTACCTGCAAAGCCCGCCCGAAGGAATCGCACGCTTCTGCGCCATAGGCGAAATCGGGCTGGATCTCTACTGGAGCCGTGATTTCAAGACCGAGCAGACCGAAGCCTTCCGCCGCCAGATCGACCTGTCGCTGGAATACGGGCTTCCGATCGCGGTCCACACGCGCGACGCATGGCCCCAGACCGTGGAGTTGATGCGGGAATACGAGGGCAAAGGCGTCCGGGGCGTTTTCCACGCCTTTTCGGACACGGCCGACACCTACCGGGAACTGAAACAGTACGGCGACTTCGTCTTCGGCATCGGCGGGGTGGTGACGTTCAAAAAGAGCAAGCTGGCCGATGTGGTGCGGGAGATGCAGCTGTGCGACATCGTCCTCGAAACCGACTGTCCCTACCTCACGCCGGCACCTCACCGCGGCGAACGCAACGAATCGGCTTATGTGCGGTACGTCTGCGAAAAGGTCGCGGAACTGAAAGGACTGACACCCGAAGAGACGGCCGCAGCGACGACGGCCAACGCCGAACGCATTTTCGGAAAATAAAAAATACGATCATATACGATGAAATCCTCTATCCTGATTATTTACACGGGCGGAACGATCGGCATGAAGAACGACGCCGAAACCGGGGCTTTGGTGCCGTTCGACTTCAGCGCCATATACGACGAATTCCCGTCGCTCAAGCGGCTCAACGTGGACATCGACGTACTGACGATGGACCCCGTGATCGACTCGTCGAACGTCACGCCCGCCAACTGGGCCGCACTTGCCGAACTGATCCGCGACAACTACGCGCGCTACGACGGATTCGTCGTGCTGCACGGCACCGACACCATGTCCTATACAGCGTCGGCCATGAGTTTCATGCTCGAAAACCTCGCCAAACCGGTCGTCTTCACCGGAAGCCAGATTCCGATCGGCGTACTGCGGACCGACGGCCGCGAAAACCTCATCACGGCCATCGAAATCGCGGGCGCGCACATCGGCGGCCGCCCCGAAGTGCCCGAAGTGTCGCTCTATTTCCAGAACCGGCTGTTCCGCGCCAACCGCACCACCAAACGCAGCGCCGAGGCGCTGAGCGCCTTCCGCTCCTATAATTATCCGCCGCTGGCCGAAGTCGGAGTCAGTATAGCCTACAACCTCCCCGCAATCCTGCATCCGACGGAAATATCGCCCGAACTGCGCATCGCCACGCATCTGGCCGACGGAATCGAGGTGATCAAACTCTTTCCGGGACTCGGCGAAAACATCCTCCGGGCCATGCTTTCGGCACCCGGACTGAGGGCCGTGGTGCTCGAAACCTTCGGCGCGGGCAACGCCCCGACCGACGACCGGTTCATCCGCATACTGAAAGAAGCGATCGACCGCGGAATCATCATCCTCAACATCACGCAGTGCGGCGGCGGCAAGGTCTCAATGGAGCTTTACGAGACCGGACTCCGGCTGCAGGAAATCGGCGTCCTGTGCGGTCACGACATGACTACCGAAGCCGCCGTGACCAAACTGATGTATGTACTGGGACTCGACCTGCCGGACGACCGGACGCGCGCGCTGCTGCGCCGCCCACTGCGCGGAGAATTTACGGCCTAAGCCATTGCACGGAACGATTTTTTTTCTATATTTCGCACTGCTAACGTACCCTAAAAAGGCCTCCGGAGACGGCGGACAGGGATGCAGAAGCACCGCAACGGATTGTCCGGCAAGCAATTACATGGGTTCAGAATGAAATATTCGGGATTCAATTGCCCGTGCGAAGCCGGTGTGGAAAGGACGCAGACAAAGACGAAAGAGTGCCGGATAAATCCCGGAAGAGTGAAAAAAAAGATTTTTTTCGGATTTTTTCAGAAAAAAAGTAAGAAAATGAAGAAGTCGGGAAACCGAGATATGGATAAACCCAAAAAAGACACAAAACAATAAACAACTAATCAAATTTAATTTTATCTAACACAACTATGAAAAAACTTTTTTTGATTCTGTCAGTGGCCCTGTTCGCATTGGGTACTGTTAACGCTTTCGCGCAGGAAGCCGCTGCCGCAGCAGGAGAGACTGCAGCCGCTGCCGAAACCGCACTCGCAGGCGACAGCATGCACCACATCATGATGCAGAAATTCCTCGAAGGCGGTTGGGAATGGATGCTTCCGGTTCTTCTCTGCTTGGTGATCGGTCTGGCTGTCGCTATCGAGCGTATCCTCTATCTGTCGCTGGCAACAATCAATTCGAAAAAACTCATCGCTGCCGTTGAAGAAGCTCTGAAGAACGGCGGTATCGAAGCAGCCAAAGAGGTTTGCCGCAACACCCGCGGTCCTATCGCCTCGATCTACTATCAGGGTCTCGACCGTTACGATCAGGGTCTGGATTCGGTCGAGAAGGCAGTCGTTTCCTACGGTTCGGTTCAGACCGGCCAGATGGAGTCGGGTCTTTCGTGGATCGGTCTGTTCATCGCCTTGTCGCCGATGTTGGGCTTCATGGGTACCGTTGTCGGTATGATCGCGGCGTTCGACGCCATTCAGGCTGCCGGCGATATCAGCCCGACCCTCGTTGCAGGCGGTATCAAGGTCGCCCTTCTGACGACCCTTATGGGTCTTATCGCTGCGGTTATTCTTCAGCTGTTCTACAACTATATCGTTTCGAAGATCGATTCGCTCGTGAACGATATGGAGGATTCGTCCATCACGCTGATGGATATCCTGACGGCTTACAGCAAGAAATAATCCCACCGATTTAAAGAGTTAAAAGCAATTATGAAAAAGATATTGAACATATTGCTGGGCGTTCTGATGGCGATCACCGCGGTACTTCTGGTATACGCGATCGCTACGGGCGGCTCGGATGCTGCGATCAGCCTGAACCTCGTATGGGGATACTTCCTCTTCGTGTTCGCTATCGCCGCAGCCTTGTTCTGCGCCATCTTCGGAATGATTCAAAACCCGGCAGGCATCAAGGGAACCATTCTCTCCTTGGCGCTGATCATCGTCATCGTCGGCGTATCGTATTTCTACGCTGCCGGCCACACGGTGAACATCGTCGATCTCCAGACCAATGGTTTCTTCGGCCACGGTGAAACCGTAATAACCGAAACGAGCATCCTCGTAACATACGTTGCTTTCGTTGCCGCCTTCGTGACGGCCGTAGTAACCGAGATCTGGGGCGCTTTCAAATAAGGAGTGAACAACAATGGCAACTGATAAAAGGAAAATACAGGAAATCAATGCCGGCTCGATGGCCGACATCGCCTTCCTGCTGCTGATTTTCTTCCTTGTGGCCACTACGATGAATGTCGATACAGGTCTGGTGCGTATGCTCCCGCCTATGCCCCCCGATGAGAAACAACAAGAGGACATCAAGGTAAAGGAACGCAACCTCTTCCTCGTGCTCATCTCGGGCAGCGGCAACATCATGGCAGGCCCCTCGGGCAAGCAGGAGATCATCGACCTGCACCAGCTCAAGGACAGAACGAAGGAATTCATCCTCAATCCGATGGATGATGAAAACCTTCCTGAAAAAGCCGACAAGGAAATCGAATTGGCCGACGGCAGCAAGTGGGTATATCCCGTGAGTCAGGGCGTCGTTTCGCTTCAGACTACCCGCGATACCGGCTACCAGTCGTATATCATGGTGCAGAACGAACTCACGCGCGCATTCAACGAAGTACGCGACGAGGTCGCCATGCGGAAATTCGGGGTAAAATTCGCCGAACTTCCCGAGGAGAACCGTAACGCAGTATCAAAAGCCGTTCCGCTGAAGATTTCGGAGGCAGAACCGCGTAATATAAAGAAGTAAGCTATGGCAGTAATGAAAAAGAAGGGCAACAAAGGTTTGCCCCCTATCTCGACCGCATCGCTTCCTGACGTGATCTTCATGATCCTCTTCTTCTTTATGGTGTCGACGACCATGCGCGATCAGGAACTGCTCGTGAGATACAAACTCCCCGAAGCTACCGAGGTGCAGAAGCTCGAGAAGAAATCGCTCGTAAGCTACATCCACATCGGACAGCCTTCGCTGGCGATGCAGGCCAAATTCGGTACTGCACCCCGTATCCAGCTGAACGACTCGTACAAAACGACCAAGGATATTCTGGACTTCGTCGCCGCAGAGCGTGATAACCTCAGCGAGGCCGACCGTGCTTCGATGACTATTTGTCTCAAGGCCGACCAGACTACGAAAATGGGTATCGTTACCGACGTGAAGCAGGAGCTTCGCCGTGCCAACGCACTGAAAGTCTCCTACGCCGCTTCCAAGTCGCTGGGATACTAAATCCGAGGGAAGTGTTTGAAAAAGAGCCGAAGTTTCGACTTCGGCTCTTTTTGTTTTGCCGCATAAAAGACGGATTTCGATTTTTCAGAAAGAGGACCGGAAGAAACGCAAACAACCGAAGGGCTGCATATTCACGGCATCGCACCGACTGACAGCAGAGAGCGCAGACGGCAGACAGTGGGCAGGAAAGAGCATCCGGCTTGTCAAAAACGAACGATACGCAGTCGGATCAAAACGGCAGCTCCAACTGGTCGATCTCGTGATTGAAGGTCAGGCGGTGATGGGGAGTCAGGCCGTATTCGCGGATCGCAAGACGGTGCTCGCGCGTCGGATAACCTTTGTTCTTTCGCCAGCCGTACTGGGGATATTCCTCGGCCAAACGCAGCATATACTCGTCGCGGTGCGTCTTGGCCAAGACCGAAGCGGCGGCGATGTCGGCATACTTGCCGTCGCCTTTGACGATACAGCGGTAAGGCAGTTCGAGCCGGGTCCGGAAGCGGTTGCCGTCGATGGCCAGAAAGCCGGGAGCGGGATCGAGCCGCGCCGCGGCCAGCGACATTCCCTCGAACGACGCATTCAGAATGTTGATCTCGTCGATCCGTTCGACGGAGACCGCTTCGACGGCCCACGCCACGGCTTCGCGTTCGATAATCGCCCGGAGCTTCTCGCGGTTGCGCTCGGTCATCTGCTTCGAATCGTTGAGCAGCGGATCGTGGAAATCGGGCGGCAGCATCACGGCCGCGGCAAAGACCGGCCCGGCGAGACAGCCCCGCCCGGCCTCGTCGCATCCCGCTTCGGGAAGATCGTATTGAAAACAATTTTCAAGCATCGTCAAAAGGCATTTAAATCACCGGCTCCCGACGCAAACCAAGGAAAACCGGCAACAAGCTATTACACGCCCGCCGCCGGAACTTGCTGCGGCAAAAATCACACAGACGAATCCTGCGGCCGGATCGGAACCAC
>JAJPZH010000171.1:0-13057 GCA_021204515.1 Alistipes sp.
T
This sequence comes from Alistipes sp., assembly GCA_021204515.1. Classification (GTDB taxonomy): domain Bacteria; phylum Bacteroidota; class Bacteroidia; order Bacteroidales; family Rikenellaceae; genus Alistipes. Next base: position 2 of record JAJPZH010000171.1, read on the forward strand.
TATTTTACTGATACGTCGACCACCGATTTCTACACATTGTACATCGGCGGCAGCTACAGATGTGAATAAGAACGCAACTCCGATCTGGTAAAGATGGCCTCTTACGCTCCGCTGTTCGAGAACGTAAACGACCGCGTATGGCCCACGAACCTCATCTGGTTCGACTCCCACCGCGTCATGGGACGTTCGTCGTATCAGGTACAGAAGATGTACGCCGAAAACCGCCCGTCGTTCAACGTCTCCACCGCGTTCGAACAGCCGGCGATTCCCGTCGAAGTCAGCGGCCAAATCGCACTGGGCGGCTGGAATACGGACAACGAATACAAGGACCTGAAAGTCACGCTGCCCGACGGCCGCACCGTCGAAGCCGACATGACGCAGGGCTGGACGCCCCAAGAGGGCACGTGGACCGTCGGGGACGGCTCGTTGAAAGGCTCCGGTCCCGGCGTGATGCGCTGGAACCTGTGGAGCGCCCCGGAGGCGTTCGGCGACTGCTCGATCTCGCTCAAGGCCCGCAAGACCGCCGGAGCGGAGGGATTCCTCATCTACTTCGGCATGCACGACGGAAAGAACGGCTACGTACTCAACATCGGCGGCTGGGGCAACCAGACCACGGCTTTCCAGCGCATCAACGGCAACGACATGCCGCAGATTCCCAACAACATCTCGCAGCATGTGGAGGAAGGACGCTGGTACGACGTCCGCATCGACGTCAAGGGCGGCAAATTCACCTATTATCTCGACGGCAAGCAGATGCTCGAAACGACGATCGAGAATATCCAGCGCTACGTCGTTTCGGGTTACGACGAAAGCACGGGCGAACTGATCGTCAAATTCGTGAACGCCACCGAAGATCCGTTCACCACGTCGATCAGCCTGCAGCACGTAACCTCCGTGGAGCGCAAGGGCAAAGTCGTCACCCTCACGTCGGACGATCCCAAAGATGAAAATACACTCGACGAGCCGAAGAAGGTATTCCCGAGGGAAAGCACCTACAACGGCTTCTCGGAGAAATTCGACTACACGTTCGAACCGTGGTCGTTCACCGTACTGCGCATCAAGGCCGAAATCTAAACGCTGCATAAAGGGATAACCCGCGGACCCGTTCCGGAAGGCGGGTTATCCCTCTTTTCAAAATTCCGAACACCATGAAAAAGATACTCCTCATCCTGTCGGTCGCCGCCGCGGCATGCGCTTCGGCCGGCAATCCCGCCCCGGCAGAAACGGGCCGGATCGGAATCGACCTCGCCGAACGGGGACATGCCGTCCCCGAATCGCTGTACGGTATCTTTTTCGAAGAGATCAACCATGCGGGCGACGGAGGACTTTACGCCGAACTGATTCAGAACCGCGGGTTCGAAGACTCGACCGTTCCCGAAGGATACCGGCTCGAAGCGGGCAGGCTCTACCCTCCGGCCCTGCCCAACCATCTGACGGGAGCCTTGCCGACGGAGATGAAACTGCGCTGGAATCCGGAAGAGATCCCGGCATGGTCGCTCCGGCAGCCCGAGGGCGGAGAAGCCGCCATGCGGCTGACCGCCGAATATCCGCTCGACGAGGCCACCCCGACGGCGCTCCGGATTACGCTTCCGGCCAAAGGACGCGCCGCCGTCGCCAACAGCGGTTACTGGGGCATCAATATCGAAAAAGGCAAAAGCTACACGCTCTGCCTGCACACGGCGAATACCGGCCGGTTCAAAGGTGAAGCGACCGTCAGACTCATCGGCCGGGACGGCTCGGAACTATGCTCCCGACGGATTACGGTCGGCAGAGAGCGGCGATGGATTCGTCACGACGAACGGCTGATAGCCGAAGGCTCCGATCCGCAGGCCGAACTGGTCGTCGAACTCGAAGGCGAAGGCGCACTGCTGCTCGATTACGTTTCGCTCTTCCCGGCGGAAACATTCCGCGGCCGGGAAAACGGATTGCGCAGGGACATCGCCGAAACGCTCGAAGCGCTGCACCCGTCATTCATCCGCTGGCCGGGCGGCGGCATCGTCGAAGGGATCACGGTTTCGAACCGGGTCAAATGGAAAGAGACCATCGGAGATCCCGTAAAACGTCCCGGACAATACAATCTGTGGGGCTACCGCAGTACCTACGGATTCGGCTATCACGAATTCCTGCAATTCTGCGAAGACATCGGCGCCGACGGCATGTTCGTCTGCAACGCCGGGCTGGGAGGTCAGGCGGCGGTGGGCGACGCATGTCCGGAGGAGGAACTGGATTTCTTCATCGCCGATGCGCTCGACGCCATCGACTACGCACTGGGCGACGGCACGACCGCATGGAGCCGCAAGCGCGTCGAAAACGGACACCCGGAGCCTTTCCCGCTGAAATACGTCGAGATCGGCAACGAGAACTGGGGACTCGTCTATGAAAAACGTTACGACAAATTCTACAAAGCCATCAAGGCGAAATATCCGCAGCTGACCCTGATCTCGACGCTCGGATTCGGCGAACAGCACAAACACGAGCAGGTCGATCTGATCGATCCCCACATCTACGCCTCGCCCGAATATTTCTTCGAAGGAGCGCGTATGTTCGATTATCAGGAGCGCGGGGAATACGGCATTTACATCGGCGAATACGCCGTCACGCAGCACGTCGGCGACGGCTGTCTGCTCGGAGCGCTGGCCGAAGCGGCGTTCCTCACGGGCGCCGAGCGCAACTCCGATCTGGTGCGGATGACCTCCTACGCCCCGCTGCTGACCAACGTCGATGACCGGGCATGGTCCCCGACGCTGATTCAGCTGGACTCCTACCGCGTAGCGGGCCGTTCGTCGTATTACATACAGAAAATGTTCGCCCGCAACTGTCCCACATACAATGTGAAAACCACATTGCAAACCTCCGCAGCACCGACAGTGGTCAAGGGCCGGATCGCCTTGGGCGGCTGGAACACCGACAACGAGTTCCGCGACCTGAAAGTCACGCTGCCCGACGGCCGCACCGTCGAAGCCGACATGACGCAGGGCTGGACGCCCCAAGAGGGCACGTGGACCGTCGGGGACGGCTCGTTGAAAGGCTCCGGTCCCGGCGTGATGCGCCGGATCGTATGGGAGACGCCGGAGGAATTCGGAGACTGTTCGATCACGCTCAAAGCCCGCAAAAACGCGGGAACCGAGGGATTCCTCGTCTATTTCGGCCTGCATGACGGACAGAACGGCTACGTCCTGAACGTCGGCGGCTGGAACAACCGCTCCACGGCGTTTCAGCACGTCGCGGGCAGCGACTCGCAGCACATAGCCAACTACATCGCACAGCACGTCGAAACGGGGCGCTGGTACGACATCCGCATCGACATCGAGGGCGACCGTTTCGTCTATTACCTCGACGGCAGGAAATCGCTCGAAGTCCGGGCCGGCAATCCCCGGCGTTTCGTCACGGCGGGTTATGACGGCCATACGGGCGAACTGATCGTCAAATTCGTAAACGCCGCCGAAAAACCGTTCGCCGCGGAGATCGACCTCGCCAATGTGACGGGCATCGAGCCGTCAGGCCGGGTCGTCACCCTGTCGGCGCAGAATCCCGCCGACGAGAATACACTCGACGAGCCGGAAAGAGTCTGCCCGAAAGCGAGCGTTTACAAAGGCTTCTCCGAGCAGTTCGGCTATACCTTCCAGCCGTGGTCGCTCACCGTACTGCGGATAAAAACCAAAATAAGCCCGCAGCCTTAGACGGGCAAAACAGGCAAACAAACAGCTCAGAAATACAAAACCGCATGAAAAAAATTCTTTTCACCCTGCTCTCCGCCGCCGTCGCCGTATCGGCCGCGGCAGGCGATAAAAATTACCTCCGCTACGTGGACCCCTACATCGGAGCGGGCGGACACGGCCACGTCTTCGTCGGGGCCTGCGTCCCCTTCGGCGCGGTGCAGGTCGGACCGCAGAACATCTTCAAAGGCTGGGACTGGTGCTCGGGCTACCATTATTCGGACAACGTGCTGATCGGATTTTCGCATACGCACCTCAGCGGTACGGGCTGTACCGATCTGGGCGACATCCAGATCATGCCCTTCACGGGCGACGTGCGCACGCACCGCGGCGAACAGGACGACATCTCGAACAGCTGTTCGGCCCATTACCGACACGAAAACGAGCGGGTTTCGCCCTACTTCTACTCCCTGACGCTCGACAACGGCATCCATGCCGAGCTGACCGCATCGCGGCGGGTCGCATTCCACAAATATACGTTCCCGGCGGGCGAAGAGGCCCGGCTGCTGATCAACCTCCGCGAAGGCAACGGGTTTCCGTCGGTCGCCTCGTCGCTCCGGCTGGTCGACGCTTACACCGTCGTCGGACACCGCATCGTCAAGGGCTGGGCGCCGGAACACCGCGTCTACTTCGCACTGAAAAGCGACCGGCCGATCGCCGAACTGCTGGTCTTCAACGACGACGAGCCGGCCGGACGCGGCGAGCTGGAAGGCGAAGGCGTGAAGGGCGTAGTCTGCTTCGAAGGCGATGTCGAAGAAGTGGCGCTGAAAGTCGCCGTTTCGTCCGTGAGTAGCGACAATGCGCTGGAAAACCTGCGCAGGGAGATTCCCCACTGGAATTTCGGCAAGGTAATGACGGCGGCCCGCGACGCATGGGAAAAGGAATTGGAACGTGTCGATATAACGACTGAGGACGAACGCGCCAAGCGCATCTTCTATACGGCCATGTACCACACGATGATCGCTCCCACGACCTACTGCGACGTGAACGGCGAATTCCGCGGCCACGACAACAAAATCCGCAAAGCAGACTGGACGAATTATTCGACCTTCTCGTGCTGGGACACCTACCGGGCGCTGCATCCGTGGTTTACGATCATCCAGAGCGACCGGGTGGGCGACATGGTCGCGTCGATGCTCTCGATCTGCGACCAGCAGGGCAAACTCCCGATCTGGCCGCTGATCGGCGGCGAGACCAACCAGATGCCCGGCTACGGCAGCGTGCCGATCGTCAGCGACGCAGTGGTGAAAGGCATCCGGGGCATCGACGCGGAGCGCGCCCTGCAATGTGCCCTGCAGACGGCCACGCTCCGCGAACAGGCCGGAATCGGCCATGTGCTCGACCGGGAGTATATCCCCGCGGACAAGGAGTTCGAGGCGACGTCCAAAGCCATGGAGTATGCGGTGGCCGACTGGGGCATCGCCGCCATGGCGCACAAGCTCGGCCGTAAAGACGTGGAGCAGACTTTCGACCGGCGCGCCCGCTACTGGAAACATTACTTCGACGGCGAAATCAACTTCATCCGTCCGAAATTCGACGACGGCAGCTGGCTCACGCCCTACAATCCGTTCCAGTCGGTACACGGCGGGACGGGCTACTTCGCCGAAGGTACGGGATGGCAGTACACCTTCTTCGTACCGCAGGACCCCTACGGACTGATCGAAGCCATGGGCGGCGACGAGCCTTTCCGCGCCAAAATCGACTCGCTGTTCCGCATCTGCGGCGACATGGGGCCCCACGCCTCGGCCGACATTTCGGGGCTGATCGGCCAGTACGCCCACGGCAACGAACCCTCGCACCACGTCATCTATCTCTACAACTACGCAGGCCAGCAGTGGAAAACCGCAGAACTGGTGCGTTACGTACAGCACCACTTCTACACCGACCGGCCTGACGGCATCATCGGCAACGAAGACTGCGGGCAGATGTCGGCATGGCATATTCTCTCGGCGCTGGGCTTCTATCAGGTAAACCCCTCCTGCGGCGTCTATTCGTTCGGCAGCCCGCTTTTCGAAAAAGCGGTGCTGAATATGCCCAACGGACGCAAATTTACGGTGACAACCGAGAACAACTCCGCAAAAAACAGCTATATTCAATCCGTAGAACTGAACGGAAAACCTTATCTTAACGCTTACATCGCATACGACGACATCGTTCGCGGCGGCACGCTGAAATTCGTCATGGGTCCGAAGCCCAACTACGATTTCGGTTCCGCGCCCGAACACCGCCCCTACAACGAAATACATTAATCCCGACGCTATGAATACGAATACCAAACGACTGTTCTGCACCCTCGCCGGCACAGCGGCCCTGCTGACGGCGGCGGCCGGAAACGGCGACGGAAGCCGCATCGAAATCGACCTCGGCAAACGCGGGGCCGAAATTCCCGCATCGCTCTACGGCGTCTTTTTCGAAGAGATCACCGGGTCGGGCGACGGCGGCCTTTACGCCGAGATGATCCGCAACCGGGGTTTCGAGGAGGGCGTGCTCCCCACGGGCTGCACGCTCGACGCCGACGGACATGCCGCCGCGCCCCATGCACACTGTTACTCGAACGACTCGATCAACCGCTTCCGCGTGCGGTGGAGTCCCGATCTGGCGATGACGGGCTGGCGAACGCAGTATGCCGACGGTTCGCAGGCCGCTTCGTCCGTCACCGACGAATATCCGCTCAACGCCGCTACGCCCCACGCCCTGCGGCTCGACCTCGCGGCAGCGCGCGGCGAGGTGAGTGCCGTGAACAGCGGTTACTGGGGAATCGCCGTCGAAGCCGGCAAGACCTACGATCTGGAATTTTATGTCCGGGCGGAGAAGACCCCGTGGTGCCGTGCCGCGATCGTCACACCCGACGGGAAACCCGTCGCCGCAAGTGACGTGCACCTGACGGCGGACGGCGACTGGTACCGTTATACGGCGGCCTTCACCCCGTCGGAGACCGGAAACAAAAATACCCTGCGTCTCACCTTCCCTGCCGAAGGCCGCGTATGGATCGACTACGTGTCGCTCTTCCCGCGCGACACCTACAAGGGCCGCACCAACGGACTGCGCAAGGATGTGGCGACGATGATCGAAGAACTGTGCCCGGCGTTCGTCCGCTGGCCCGGCGGCTGCATCGTCGAGGGGCTGACGCTCGACAACCGCGTGAAATGGAAGGAAACCGTCGGCGACCCGGTAACACGTCCGGGAGAGTACAACCTGTGGGGCTACCGCAGTACGTACGGATTCGGCTACCACGAATTCCTGCAGTTCTGCGAGGACATCGGCGCCGACGGCATGTTCGTCTGCAACGCGGGCATGTCGTGTCTGTTCCGCAACGGCGACTATGTGCAGGGCGACGAACTCGAACCGCTGATCGAGGAGGCGCTCGACGCCATCGAATACGCTCTGGGCGACGCAAAGACGACCAAATGGGGCGCCGAACGCGCCAGAAACGGTCACCCCGAACCGTTTCCGCTGAAGTACGTCGAGGTCGGCAACGAAAACGTCTTCGCCCGCTATGCGGCCAACTACAACCGTTTTCACAAGGCGATCAAGGCGAAATATCCGCAGCTGACGGTTATCTCGGCGCTGATGTTCAGCGACGACATCAAGCGGCTGGACAAGGTGGAGATGATCGATCCCCACTATTACGAGACCGCCGACTGGTTCTACAACAACGCCGACGTCTACGACAAGCTCCCGAAGAAGCTTCCCTACAAGATTTACGTCGGCGAATACGCCGCCGTCGGGCAGTCGAACCTCTATGCGTCGCTGGCCGAGGCGGCCTATCTGACCGGCGTGGAACGCAACGCCGACAAGGTGCAGCTGGTCTCCTACGCCTCGCTGATCGAAAACGCCCATTACGGCCGCAACCACCTGATGGTACTCGACAACAAACAGGTATACGGACGCACGAACTACCACGTGATGAAACTCTTCTCGGAGAACCGGCCCGACGTGAACGTTCCGCTCCGCATCCTCGGCGAGCAGACGGCCCGACCCCACTCGCCCGAAGGATTCATCGGCCTGAGTACGGGCAACACGGCGGCGCAGTTCCGCGACCTGAAAATCACGAGCAACGGCCGTACGCTCTACACGACCGACTGGAGCGACTTCGACACGCGCTGGGAGACGGTCCGCGGCGAATGGAAAGCCGCAGACGGCGTCCTGACCCAGCCGATCCCGGCCGGGGACGCGCTCCTGCGCCTGAAAGACCTCGAAACCGGCGACTGCACGATCACCCTCAAGGCCCGTAAAACGGCCGGGCACGAAGGATTCCGCGTGGTCTTCGGCATGCAAGACGACCGCCACTATTTCATGGCCGACATGGGCAGCCACTCCAACGAGTCGGTCCTCTTCAGGGAGATCGGCGACAAAGGTTCGGTCTCGCTGTTCGACTACCGCAATCAGGAGCCGATCGAAGCGAACCGGTGGTACGACGTACGTATCGAAATCCGTGGCAACAAATGGAAATGCTATCTCGACGGCGAACTCAAATACGCCTACGACTATACGATCGTCAATAAACACTACGCCGTCGCCGGTCTCGACCGCCGCAGCAACGAGCTGGTCGTAAAGCTGGTCAACGGCCGCACGGAGCCGTGGCGAACCTCGCTGACGCTGAAAGGCGGAAAAATCACGCCGACCGACGCCCGGCGCATCGAGCTTGCGTCGGCGTCGATCTACGACGAAAATTCATTCGAAGAACCCGAAAAAATCGCAGGCCGCGAATCGGCGTTCCGCATCGAAGGGCGCACCGTGCCCGTCGAATGTGCGCCCAACTCGCTCACGATCCTGCGTATACCCCTCGGCAAATAATAATCTGCAACCTCAATACACCGATGACAAAGTATCTGATTCTTATTCCGGCCATTGCCGCCCTGCTGCTTCAGACGTCGTGCAGCAGCACCAAAAACGCACGTAAAAGCCTCTCGGGGAATCCCGTTTTCCCGGGTTGGTACGCCGATCCCGAAGGCGTGGTCTTCGGCAAGGAGTACTGGATTTTCCCGACCCTTTCGGACCTCTATGCCGCACCGGGCGAGGAGATGCCGGCCTATCCCGCCCAGAAAAGCTCGGCATTTCACCAGCTGTACAATATCCAAACCTACATGGACGCCTTCTCGTCGAAGGACCTCGTGAACTGGACCAAGCATCCGAAAGTGCTCACGACCGACGCCGTGAAATGGGTGAAATACGCCATGTGGGCGCCGGCGATCCTCGAACACAAGGGCAAATACTACCTCTTCTTCAGCGGCAACGACATCCAGAACGACCACGAATACGGCGGCATCGGCGTCGCCGTGGCCGACCGTCCGGGCGGCCCGTACAAAGACGCACTGGGCAAACCGCTGATCGACCGCATCGTCAACGGCGCACAACCCATCGACCAGTTCGTTTTCCGTGACGACGACGGCACGCATTACATGTATTACGGCGGCTGGCACCACTGCAACATGGTCAAACTCTCGGACGACCTGCTGAGCGTCGTGCCGTTCGACGACGGCGAGACGTACAAGTCCGTAACGCCTGAAAACTATGTCGAAGGACCGTTTATGTTCAAGCACGGCGGCAAGTATTATTTCATGTGGAGCGAAGGCGGCTGGGGCGGTCCCGATTACAGCGTGGCCTATGCCATCGCCGACTCCCCGTTCGGACCGTTCGAACGCATCGGCAAAATCCTCCAGCAGGACCCCGAAATCGCTACCGGAGCCGGACACCACTCGGTGATACAGATTCCCGGCAAGGACGAATACTACATCGTCTATCACCGCCGTCCGCTGGGCGCTACCGCCATGGGGCACCGCCAGACCTGTATCGACCGCATGGAGTTCGACGCAGACGGATTCATCAAACCCGTAAAGATGACTTTCGAAGGGGTGAAACCCGTTCGGATCAAATAACCGATTCCTAACAACCGAAGACCATGAAACGCTATCTCTTTCTAATGACCGCCGCAGTCTGTATGTCCTCCTGCACCGGTAATTCCGGCGGCAGAAACGGCGTCGAACTGCTCGATGCCGCCGCGTTCAGAACCGAGACAGGCGGAAAGCCCGTCGGACTCTACACCCTGCAAAACGCCAACGGCATGACCGTTCAACTCACCAATTACGGCGCGCGCGTGGTCGCGCTCTGGGTACCGTCGGCCGACGGCCGCTTCCGCGACGTAGTGTGGGGATTCGACAGTATAGACGGCTACCTCCGCACGGCCGACAAATACTGCGGTCCGATCGTGGGACGCTTCGGCAACCGCATCGGCAAAGGGCGGTTTACGCTCGACGGCAAGGAGTACCGGCTGACGATCAACAACGGCGAGAACCACCTGCACGGAGGTTCCGGAGGATTCGAATGCCGCGTCTGGGACGCCCGTGAGACCACCACGCCCGAAGGAAATCCCGCCGTCGCCATGTCCTACCGCTCCGCCGACGGCGAAGAGGGATATCCGGGCAACCTCGACATCACGGTAACCTACTCGCTGACTCCGGACAACGAACTGGTGATCGACTACGACGCCACGACCGATGCCCCGACCGTCCTCAACCCCACCAGCCACATCTATTACAACCTGCACGGCACGACAGCGCATTCGACCGACTCGCACCTGCTGACCATCCATGCCAGCGGCTTCACGCCCACCGACGCGGGTCTGATACCCACGGGTGAAATCCGCCCGGTGGAGGGTACGCCGCTCGACTTCCGCACGCCGCACGCGATCGGGGAACGCATCGGACGGACCGACTACGAACCGCTGGCGTTCGGAAACGGCTACGACCACAACTGGGTACTCGACAAACCCGAACCGGGGACGGTCACGCTGGCCGCCGAAGCCTACGAACCCGCGACGGGTATCCGGATGAAAATCTACACCGATCAGCCGGGTCTCCAGTTCTATGCAGGACAGGGCATGGACGGCAAGGAGACCGGCAAGCGCGGCGACCGCCACAATTTCCGCTCAGGCATCGCCCTCGAAACGCAGAATTTCCCCGACGCTCCCAACCACGACAACTTCCCGTCGTCGGTACTGCGTCCGGGCGAGACCTATACGCAGCACACGGTTTACGCATTCGAAACAGACAAATAGTAATCATAAAGCCCTGACGACGGGAATCCGGCGATAAACGGATTCCATGTCCCATACATCATATCACTATGAAAAACACCCTTCTAATCGCTGCGGTGCTGTGGGTTTATTGTCTTCCGGCTGCGGCAAAACAACCGGAACAAATCACTCCCGTCCCGTTCAACGAAGTGACACTGACCGAGGGATTCTGGAAGCGGCGCATGCAGACCGAATTGGATGTCACACTCCCCTTTTCTCTGGTGCAGGCCGGACCAGCCATCGAACAACTGCAGCTCGGCGCAGCTTTTCTGGAAGGCAAAGCCGGGGAGTTGCCCTCACCCAACGGCGTACTCAGCTCCGACCTCTACAAGGTCATGGAAGGAGCAGCCTACTCACTGATGCTCAGACCCGATCCGGAACTGGAGGCTAAAATGGATTCGCTGACCGACATCATCGGCAGGGCACAGCAAAAGGACGGCTACCTCTTCGTATGCCACACCTGCGGCAATATCGACCCGTTCTGGGTAGGAGACAAGCCCTATTCAAAAGTGGTATACAGCCACGAACTGTACGGCGCGGGACATCTTTACGAAGCGGCGGCGGCCTATTATCAGGCGACGGGCAAACGCGCGCTGCTGGATATTGCGATCAAAAACGCCCGCCATGTAAACCGGGTTTTCTTCGAAGGCGATCCTGCCTACAACGACGGGAAACCGGTAATGCAGGCTCCGGGACACGAAGAGATCGAACTGGCGCTCTGCAAGCTCTACCGTGTGACGGGCGACCGTCTCTATCTGGATATGGCCAAAAAATTCCTCGACATCCGGGGCGTGACATACCGTCCCGACGGAGAAGGTTTCATGTCGCCGTTCTATGCCCAGCAGCATGCCCCCGTCGCAGAACAAACCGCACCAGCCGGACATGCCGTGCGCGCCGTCTACCTGTATACCGCCATGGCGCAGGTCGATGCACTGACCGGAAAACAGCATTACACCCGGGCGCTCGATGCCATCTGGAACAACCTCGTTGCGACGCGCATATACGTCACGGGCGGTCTGGGCGCATTGGCGTCGATCGAAGGGTTCGGCGCCGAATACGAACTGCCGAACCTGACCGCTTACAGCGAGACCTGCGCAGCCGTGGGCAACGTTTTCTTCAATCAGGGCATGTTCCTCAACAGCGGCGAAGCCCGATATTTCGACGTGGCCGAAATTTCGCTGTTCAACAATGCGCTGGCCGGCATAAATCTCGCGGGCGACCGGTTCTTTTACGTCAATCCGCTGGAGACCGACGGCGAACACCGGTTCAACCACGGTCTGGGCGGCCGTGCCCCGTGGTTCGGCTGCGCCTGCTGTCCGCCCAACATATCGCGTATGATCCTGCAGGTTCCGGGTTACATGTATGCTTACGGCAGGGACCGGCTTTATCTGACGCTCTACGGCAGCAGCCGGACCTCCGTTTCCATGAACGGCGTACGCGTAGGCGTCGAACAAACTTCGGATTATCCTTTCGACGGAAAAGTCCGCATTGCGCTCACCCCCGAAAAGCGCACGGCGTTCCGGCTCTGCATGCGCATTCCGACATGGTAGGCAGGTACGAACTGCTCGCCCCGGTCATCGGCGACCAGCGCCCCTGCGCTGCCCATCGTAACGGCGACACGCCGTACACCGCGTTCACGGAACCATGCGGCGGCCGCAACGGCATCGCCGACACTTTCGATTTTCAGTCCCGTCAGCAGTTCCGCCTCGCCGCGGTTCGGCGTAATCAGGTCCAGACGTGCGAGCACTTCGTCCGCGATCGGCGCCGCAGGAGCCGGATTCAGAATGACCCGCACTCCGTGACGTACGGCAAGTTCGGTAGCGCGGGCGACCGTCTCCATCGGAATTTCGAGCTGAACGAGCAGATAGTCGGCTGCGGCGATCTCGCCTTCGGCGGCGTCGATATCCGCAGGCGAAAGCAGGACGTTGGCTCCGGGAGCCACGACGATACTATTCTCCGCGGCATCGTCCACGGCGATAAGCGCCACACCCGACGCTGCGCCATTGCGGCGTACGATATAGGCCGTATCGATACCTTCGTCGGCATAATGCCGCACGGCTTCCGCTCCGAACCCGTCGTCGCCCACACAGGCGACAAAACAGACGTCGCCGCCCATACGGGCCGCAGCGACCGCCTGATTGGCGCCCTTGCCGCCGGCATTGATCATAAAATCAGATCCGATAAGCGTCTCTCCGGGCGAGGGAATACGCGGCGTACGGATAACCAGATCGGTATTGGAACTTCCTATTACTACAATTTTTCCCA
>JAJPZH010000171.1:13067-14106 GCA_021204515.1 Alistipes sp.
CCATAATTACATGCAATTAATATTTATATTCGGGGCTTCGTCTTCGTCAAAACTTTCCCGGCGTCAAATCCGGATCTGCGCCTGCAATCGTTCGAGCATGGCCCGCACCTTCGTCCGTTCGGCATCGAGGAAGCGCTGGTAAGGATATGAAAGATAATCGCTGCAGATACCCATGAGCGAAAGTGCGCATTTGATTCCCTTGATGGCGCTGGAGCCATAGCGGCCGATGGTATAGAGCGACGCAGCGACGGCCATGACATGACGCTGCAGGGCCTTCACCCGTTCCAAGTCATTGGCCGCGGCAGCCTCGTAAAGCGCGACATAGAGTTCCGGAAAAACATTCGCGCCGCCGTTCACCCCGCCGGCTGCACCCAACATGACACTCTCGGCGGTAAGTTGTTCGGGTCCCATGAAAAGAGCGAAATCGGGACGGTCGCTCAGCTCGTAGAGAAGCGTCTGAAAATAGACCATGTTCGACGAACTGTCCTTCAGTCCGATGATATTCGGATGTCCGGCCAGTTCCTTTACGGTAGCGGGTTCGAGCGATACCTTCACATGTACCGGCATATTATAGAGGCACAAAGGGAGCGGCAGCGCATCGGCCAGCGCCTTGTAATACATGATCAGTTCGGGCTGCGAAGGGGCGAAATAGTAAGGCGGCGCCGCAACGACAGCCGCAGCACCGCACTCGGCGGCCTTGTGCGCCAGCCGCAGGCTCTCTTCCAGCGAGGTATCGGTCACGCCGACCAGTACGGGAACACGGTCAGCAACAATCGAGCAGACCAGTTCGGTAAGTTCGTAACGCAGATGATAGGCCAGACTTTGCGCCTCGCCGGTCGTTCCGAGGATAAAGATTCCGTGGACACCGCCTGCGATCATGTGCTCCACCAGCCGGACCACACCGTCGCGGTCCAGCGTATCGTTGTCGATCAGCGGTGTCACCATCGGCGGAATAATGCCTTTCAATCGGGTAAATCGTGTTTTCATAAATCCAACTATTAATTTTTCAGACTTTTCGAAATACATTCAAATCTGTTTA
>JAJPZH010000099.1 GCA_021204515.1 Alistipes sp.
AATTCGTTGCTTCGGTTGAAGCGCACGGGATTGCCCTGTTCGTCGTTCACGGCGCCCGAAGCCATGAAAACGCCGATGATGACCGGCAGTTCCCCGTCGGCGATCATCCGGTCGAAGACCGCCGGAGCGTCGTAATGGATGCAGTCCATGTCCAGATAGAGGCATGCGGGCTTGTCGCCCCGGTATGCCGCCGGAACGTAAATCCAGTAGTCGCGTTCGGTCCCCGGATAGATTTCCGAGCTGCGGAGCCTGCACCGGATAATTTCGCCGGCGGGCGCGGCGTGCGTTTCCGGCGCGGTCGGGGTTTCCGGCGCGGTCGGGGTTTCCGGTGCGGTCGGCGTCGCAGATGCGGTCGGGGTTTCCGGCGCGGCGGATGTTTCGGGCACCTCCGGCGTGCCGGGATTCATGGCCTGCGACGGCGGGACCGCCGCGAGCGTCAGAAAAAAGGCTATGGAGAGCAGTCGTCGCACGGGCGGTTATTTTCGGGTTACGATAAAGAGCGAACGTACGGCCGGAATCCGGGCCGAAACCAGCGTACGGCCCTTTTCGGTGCGGTATTCGGCGGACGCAGTCTCTCCCGTGTGGGGATTCCACAGTTCGACCGTACCGAATTCGCCCCGCAGCGAGATTTCACCCGCGAAGGGCCGGGCGGTGGTGTTCGTGACGAAATAAAAATCGCGGCCGTCGCGCTGCTTGTGCGTGTAGTTGATGAATCCGGCTTCGTCGGGGTGTCCGTCCGGGATGATCACGTCGGCTTCGCAGCCCGTTTGCGCGAGGGCGTCGGCCACGCTTTGTAGCGTCGTCCGGGGTGCGAAGATGAATTTGCCGCCCCTGTCGTTGGTCGCGGTCGCTCCTTGGGAGGGCGTCGCCGTGCCGAAAATGGAGGCGATCAGCGACTGCACCTCCGCGTCGCGGCCGAATTCCGCGGCGTGCGACGGCAGAGACGCCAATGCGATCACCTTGCCGCCGTTGTCGTAGAATTCGCCGATGCGGGCCAGTGCGCCGGCCGAGATGTAGCCGCCGCCCGGAATGACGAGTACGCTGTATTCCTGCCGGTTTTCGGCGTTGTTGAGACGCAGGCGGTCGCCTTCGACCGACACCTTGCCGTCTGCGAGGTTTTCGGGATGGATGTAGGTGAAGTCGCGGTGCAGGTCGTTGGTGAGCATGCCGCTCAGCGCGTAGTTCACCACGTCGTCGGGATGCCAGTTGGCGATGGGAAGTCCCGATTCGGCGTCGCGGAACATATACGATTCGGCCTGAATGGCATTGATGGGCCACAGTACGGCGATGTCGGCGATGCGGCGACCGCCCTGCAGCAGCATGCACGAACGTCCGGTCGAGGCGCTGTAATCTTTCAGTGCGGGACCCAGCAGCGGATTTTCGGGAGCGATCAGCGGCGGGATGCGCACCGTCTGCGGATCGGTGTCGTACCACATGCCGTGGGGAACGACGAAGTTCACGCCGCGCGCCATGGCTTCGAGCGTGGTGCGGTAGAGCATCGCCGAATCCATCTCTTCGGGATAGGCGCCGCACAGCTCCGCGCCGACGACGGGCTTGTCGCCCAGATCGGCCGCCGAGCATACCTGCTTGAAGCCGTTCAGCCCCCGCCGGAAATAGAGGATGGCGTCGAGCAGCGGAATGTCCACATGGCGGTAGTATTTCAGGATGTCGCCGTGCGCCACGACCGAATTGGGACTGTAATTCTCGGGCGGATGGCCCATGCTGCGCATCCGGCGCGCTTCGGACCATTCGGAGACCTGCCGGACGTATCCTTCGGCCATCAGCTCCGAACGGATGTCGTAGAAGGCGATGCGCGCCGCGCCCGTTTCGGGTCCGATGTCGTAGAAGAGCGCGGGGTAGTAGAGCGCCGGATTGCGGCCGTACTTCTCGCGGAAAATCTCCGTGATGGCCGGGGTCCACGTCTGCTCCATATGTACGAAACCCACGTCGTCGAAGAACGTTTTCCGGATGACGTCGCCGAAATAGGATTTGTAGCGTTTGTCGTATTCGCCGTAGGTCATGCCCAGCAGGGTGCTCACGGCTTCGGGCTGCATGTAGTCCACCAAGTGGCCGTGTACGCCGCCCACCGAGTAGCTGCAGGTGAAGAGCATCACCTTCCATTCGCCCTCCGGAACCTGCCACTCCAGTACGCCGTCGCGGTAGGCGTCGCCGAGGTCCGCGACCTCCTTGGTCTGCGGGTTCAGGGCCGAAACGGCCATGACGGTCGTGGCGGCGTTGGGCCGGAACTCCTGCCGGAAGCGGGTGCCGCCGTGCGCCGCGAATTCATGCTTGGCGAGGAATTTACGGGTGTACTGCGGATATTCGCGCAGCAGGCGCCCGCCTGCCGAGCCGCTCGGAAAGTCGATGTCGTCGTAGAGGATCACCTGCGTTCCGTTGCGTTTCGAGACTTCGAGTATGTCGGTGTAGCGGTCGAAATACTCCCGGCCGAGGTATTCGGGACTCATGCCCGGACACATGAACCCTTTCTGCCAGTGGGGCTGCGCCGTGACGGGAAGCACGGCCACGCCGCCGAACCCCGCCTTGTCGCGGGCTTCGGTCAGCTGGCGGTCGATGTGTTCGCCGGTCAGGGCGCCGTTCAGGTGCCAGAAAGGCTGGGGCCGGAATTCGTTCGCGGGGTCGCGGAACGCCTCCTTCAGCGGGTCGCCGCCGCAGGCCGCCAGACCGGCCGCCGCGAGCAGGGCGAATACGATGCGTTTGGTTCTCATAGCGTTGGGGCCTCAGGCCCGGATTTATTCGATTTTGCCTTTGTAGCGGATTTCATCCCAGTCTTCGACGCCGATCACGGCCTTGTACGGCTCGCTGACCTTTTCCCATTCGGGCGTCTCGAAAGCGCGCACCACGTCCCAGATGGGCTTCTTGCCCAGCGGATCGTCGGCGTAATCCCAGAATTTGCGCAGTCCCAGCCGCAGTCCGCCTTCGCCGTGGTCGTCGGCCCAGAGGTGGTAGTAGTAACACTTCACGTTCTTCATCTTGCGGATCTTCTCCCATGTGTAGGCCATGCCTGCGGCTTGGTCGAGGAGCGACTTTTCGCTGTAGTCGGGCGAGTTGAGACCCTGCTCGGTGAAGTGGATTTCGCGCGGCAGGCCGCGGTAGCGGACTTCGGGCAGCTCGACCCATGCGTTCAGCACTTCGAGGTTTTTGGGGGTCAGGAAAGGCGTGTCGAAACGGTAGGTCGCCTGATCGTCCTCCCATGTGCGCGGATTGTTGATGTCCTGCGGATAGGGGTGGAACGCCACCGCCCACTGGAAGTCGCCCTCCTGACGGCAGAAGTCCACGAGGATATTCAGCAGGTCGCGGCCCTCGTAACTGCGTTTGTTGCTCTTGCGGTTCCAGTCGTGGTCCATCGACACGAGCACCTGTGCGTTGGGGTCGTACTGGCGCGCGATGTTGTAGACCGTGCGCATCGACTTCTGATAGAGATTCATGTAGGAGAGCATCCGGCGGTCGCCCGCATTGGCCCAGTAGAATCCGTTCTGGATTTCGTTGTGGACGATCCAGTGGTGGATGCGGCCCCGCTCCTCGGAGCTGTAGCGCTCGCAGAGGTAGGTCATCGTCGCGGCGTAGGCTTCGAGACCCGTGCGCGAGAGGATGTTGGGCATGGCGAATGCGGCGCTGCCCTGACGTTCGGGGTGCGCGGCTTCCATCATCCATGTTCCGGGCGTGAAGTCGCGGTCGAGCGGCAGCAGCAGAATGGCCGAGATGAGCCAGCCGTGCTCCTTCGCCTTGCGGGCGTTGAGATCGAGCAGCCGGATGGCGTGGCTGTTCTCGTCCACGTACCATGTCCGTCCGCAGTATTCATAAGGCTTGCGTCCCGGTGCGGGATCGGGGAAGAGAATTTCGTTGAGCATGATGTTGAAGTTCGCACCGCCCACGCCCAGTTCGACCATGTCTTCGTGGTCGAACGGACAGCCTCCGATACCTTTCAGCGAGGTCGCCGTCACTTTGCGCAGCTTCTCGCGCGGAGTGATGTCGTCGGGGTAGTGCACGGCCGAGAGCAGCTCGTAACCGCCGGCGGTTTTGCGCACCACGGCCCAGCCCGAAAGCAGGCGGTCGTGCTTGTCGGCGGCGAAGCGCGGCAGCGTGAAGCGGAATTTTCCGGTTTTGGACAGCGGCAGGAATTCGCCGGTCTCTTTCAGTGCGGTGTAGTCCTCCCACATCGGGATTTCGGCCAGTCCTACCGCGGCGTCGGGTTTGCCCTTGAGTGAGCCTTCGACGGTGACTTCCGATTCGGGATAGGAGACTTCGACGCGCGTCACGGCCGAGGGGAACGACGTCTTGAGATAGGCCGCCAGCCGGTCGCACAGCTCCCGGTCTTCGCGGTCGCGGCGTTCGATGTTGCCCAAGATGTCGCGGTCGCGGTCGTTCATGGCGCGCAGCTGCAGTCCGCTGATGGTGAATTTGTTGCCGCCGTTCATGCCGAAGCGTATGCGGATCCACGACACCGGGCCTGCGGGCGGCGTGTCGGTGCAGGAGATGTCGTAGGCGTTCGACGACCACCCCTCGGTGCGGGGCAGTTCATAGAGGTTGCCCTCGATCAGATGGGCGTTGTCGAGCTGTCCGACGAAGAGCGCCAGCGACATGATACCCGAGGTGTTGAAGCTGTTGAACGCCAGCATCGGATATTCGGTGACGTCTACCGGACGTTCGGCGTCGAGGAATACGTAGGGATCGACGCCCGTGGTGGTGATCACGTAGTCGTCGCCCCGGCGTTCGACCGTGACGTTGTTGGAGTCGGCCGGCCGGATGGTCAGTTTGACCGGACCCGCTTCGGGACCCGGCGCGGCGGCCCGGGCACCGGTGTTTCCGGCGAGCAGCAGCAGGCAGCATGCGAGGTGTCTGAGTTTCATTTTTTCGAGTGAAAGTTAGCGATTTTATTTTGTAATTGTTCCCTTGTAGACCACGTCGTCCCAGCTGTCGATGCCGATGACTTCGAGGTAGGGGGCCGAAACGCTTTCCCAGTCGTCCTGACCGAAAGCCCGGAACACCTCCCAGCTCGGCTTCTTGCCCAGCGGATCGGCGGCATCGTCGCGGTACTTGCGCAGGCCCAGCCGAAGTGCGCCTTCCTCGCGGGTGTCGGCCCAGAGGTGGTAGGCGTAGGTGGTGACGTGCTTCATATGTTGTATCTTGGCCAGCGAGTAGGCCACGCCCGCGGCCTGATTCCGCAGCGACAGCGGTTCGTAATCGGGGGTGTTGATGCCCTGTTCTGTGAACTGGATTTCACGCGGTTGGGTGCCTTTGTAGCAGACTTCGGGCTGTTCGGCCCATGCGTCGAGCACTTCGAGGTTCCGGGGCGTGAGGTACTGTGTCGAGAAGCTGTAGGTAGCCTTGTCGTCGAGCCATGTGCGTGGGTCGTTGATGTCCTGCGGGTAGGGGTGGAAGGCGATGCCCCATTCGAAGTCGCCCTCCTGACGGCAGTATTTCACGAGCTGTTCGAGCAGTTTCACACCCTGATACGAACGGTCGGAACCCTGATCCGTCCAGCCGTGGTCGAGCGATATGAGCGACTTGGCGTTGGGATCGTACTGGCGCGCGATCGTCTGCACGAGCCGCATCGAACGCTGGTAAAGATTCATATAGGTCTCCAGATTGCGCCTGCCGGCGTTGGTCCAGTAGAATCCGGCCTGAATCTCGTTGTGAATGATCCAGTGGTGGATGCGTCCGTACTGCTCGGTGCTGTAGCGTTCGCAGAGGAAGTTCATGGTCGCGGCATAGGCTTCGACGGCCTCTTTCGACAGCATGTTCGGCATCGAGAAGGCCGCGCTGTATTCGTTTTCGGGGTGGGCGACCAGATCGAGCCATGATCCTTCGGTCGCGCCCCGGTTCACGGGTATCAGCAGGATGGCCGAGACCATGAGTCCCGTCTGCTGCGAGATTTTCACGTCTTGGTCGATCTGTTTGATCATGCTGCCGTTCACGTCGGCGTAATAGGTCTTGCCCGCATATTCATAGGGTTCGCGCCCGCCGCCCGGATCGGTGTAGAGAATCTGGTCGAGGATGATGTTGAACGTGCCGGTGGCGATGTTCAGGTCCTGCATGTCCGCATGGTCGTACGGACAGCCGCCGATACCCTTGACCGAGGCCGGAACCATCTTGGGGAGGTTCGCCCGCGGATTGTCGATCCGGTCGGTGTGGTGTACGGCCGAGAGCAGCGTGTAACCGTCGCCTTCCTGCCGCACCACGGCCCATCCCGACAGCAGGCGGTCGCGTCCGTTTTCGGCGAAACGCGGGAACGACTGCGATATGGAGCTGCCCGTGAGGGGCGTGAAACTTTCGACTGAGGTGAGTTTGGTCTGATCCGCCCACATCGGGATTTCGGCCAGTCCTACGCCGTCGAAGTCCGTCGCGTCGGCCGTGCCCGTCACCGAGACGGTGCCGGCCGCGTAATCCGCCGTGACCAGCTCTATTTTCGACGTGAAGCTTTTGGCGAGGTAGCTGTTCAGCCGCTTGGTGAGTTCCTGCTCCTCCTTGAGCCGGTTGGCCTCGTTTTCCGCGGCTTCGATCTCCTGTTTGTTGGGTTCGCGCAGGACCGGATTTTTCAGACGGAACGTATGCTCGCCGTTGAGTCCGAAGCGGACGCGCACCGACTTGAACGGTACGGCCGGAGCCTGTTTTACTTTCGAGAGATCGTACGATACCGACGACCAGCCTTCGGTGCGGGGCAGCGTGTAGTCGCCGTTTTCGAGCAGGTGGTCGCCGTCGCAGACTTCGCCCACGAAGAGTACCAGCGGCAGCGTCTCCGAGGTGTTGAAACTGTCGAAGGCGAGCATGTACTGTTTCTTGAAGTTTACCGGAATCGCGGCGTCGAACCAGATGTACGGATCCAGTCCCGTGGTGCGGATGATCCACTCGTCGCCCTCCTGCGTGAAGGTGATGTTGTTGAAGTCGCGGTTGCGGATCGACAGCGGAATGCCCTCCGAGGTGGGGTTTTCGGGGTCCGGTCCTTCGGGTTCGAGGTGCGGGAGCCGGTCGTTGCCGGAGCATCCCGCGACGAAGCAGAACACGGCGGATAAGATGATTGTCAGCAGATTTTTAAACAACTGTCGCATGGCGGTCGGTTTTAGTCGGATTTGGTTGCGTTAATTCGCAGAAGCCCCCGTGCCGGTCGGACGGAGGCTTCCGCGGTGGCGGTACGGGATTATTTGTTCCCGTGGTTGGGGTTTATCAGACGGATGTTGCGGATGTAAAAGGTCGGGGTGTGCGCATTGGCGCCGACGCCCACGCGCATCCACGTCCACGGTGCGGCCGCGGCTTTGTTGGGTACGTCCTCCATGAAGTTGCAGGTCACCTTCACCCAGTCTGTCGATATGGGAATGAAGTTCTTGCAGTCGGAGCAGAAGTTGGGCCATGCGGTGCTTCCGAGGAAGATGATCAGCGGGGTGTTCTCCACCACCGTAGCGCCCTTGACCTCGAATTCGAGTACGTTGTAAAGGTTGAATTCCGCGCCGGCCGCCTTGTCGTCCTCGTCGAGCTGGATGTCCATGAAGAAGAAGGCGTCGAACCCGTCGGTCCAGTCCACGAAGTAGGAGCCGTCGGCCTGCCGGGTGATCTCCTTGCAGGCCTGATGGTCGGTCATGCGGATCTCCACGTCGTAGTAGGCGGGCTTCTCCTTGGGCGGGATGATCGTGGGACCCTCCTTCTCGTCGCACGACGAAAGCAGGAGCAGCGGAAGAGCGGATAAAAGCGGAAGGAAACGTGTTCTCATAGTTTTAGGTTTTATAGGTTTTCGTATTTGTATCGGGTGTCGGTGCGGCGGTTATTCGAGGAAGAAAACCTGCCGCAGCGGGACGGAGACAGGCGAATTGTCCGCATTGACCTCCATGATGTCGCTCATGTAGTCCCACCATTTGCGGACGACGGCTTCGCCGCCCATCTCCTGCGAGGAACCTTCGCCGACGATCTCTTGATAGGCGAACAGCGCGAGGGTCTCGGGGTCGTAAAAAATCGAGTAGTTGCCGATGCCGCCCTCTTTGAGCAGCTGCTTCATTTCGGGCCAGAGGCGGGCGTGGCGTTTCTCGTATTCCGCCTCGCAGCCGGGTTTGAGCTTCATCTTGAAAGCCAGTCGTTGCATAGTTTTCGGATTCGGGTTTTAGGTTGTCGTTCTGGTTGCCGACGCCGCGGCGGGGCGGTGTGCGTTTTGTTTCGGGTTATACAAAAGTAGGGAGATGTTTTTGCTCATAAATTAAACTTTTTGATATAAGGATTGAAAAAAATGACATTTCAAATGAGCCGCTTTCCGACGCTCCTATAGTATATACGGCAATCGTTTCCAGCAGGCTGGATTGCGCGGATTGCCCGAATTTGCTATCGTGTCATTTTTTCAAATTTTTCTGTCAAAATGATTAATAAAACTCCTGCAAATCCTCTCTAATTTTGTTTAAAACTTAAAACCTGCAGAATCTAACCCGAATATTAACCTAAAACTTCCTGCTCTATGAGATAAGGAATTTCCCCGGCTCCGTATCTTTTCCCCGACAGGTCATTATTGAAAATGACAGGAGCGATCCATCCGACAAAAAACCAAATCATACAATCTGTTTATTAACCTAATCCATGAACAAATGAAGAATATTGCCATGAACTTCTATGCGAAATCGGGACTCGACCGGTTCGGCGCATGCCTGAAGCGGAACGCGCTGTTCCTGCTCCTGCTGGCCGGCTTTTCGGTCTCCTCGGTTTGCGTGTACGCGGCTCAGCCCAAGATCAGGGTGACCGGTACGGTCCTCAACGAATCGGGCGAGCCGATGATCGGCGTCAATGTCGTCGAAAAAGGTACGACCAACGGCGCTTCGACCGGCGCCGACGGCGCTTTCGCCGTCGAGGTGAATCCCGGAGCCGAACTTCAGGTCAGCTATGTGGGTTACGTCACCCGAACGCTGCCGGTCGGCAACCGGACCTCTTTCGAGATCTCGCTCGAACCGAGCAATAACCTCGACGCCGTGGTGGTGGTCGGTTACGGTACGATCGACAAGCGGTCGCTGACCAACTCGGTGTCGAAAATCACGCAGGACGACTTTATCGCCGGTACCAGTTCGCCCCTGATGGCTATTCAGGGCAAAATACCCGGTCTCTCGATCCAGTCCACCAACGGTTCCGACCCCAACTCGAGCGCTTCGCTCCAGCTGCGCGGCGTGAACTCGGTGAGCGGCGATCAGGGTCCGCTGGTGGTTATCGACGGCGTTCCGGGTGCTGAGATCGATCTGGTGGCCAAGGAGGACATCGAGTCGATCACGGTATTGAAGGATGCGTCGGCCGCGGCTATCTACGGCACCCGCGCTACGGGCGGCGTCGTGCTGATTACGACCAAGCGTCCGCAGGCGGGCCGCATCGCGGTCAATTTCTCGACCGAACTTCAGCTGGAGTCGATCGCCAAGAAGCCCGATTTGCTCTCGGCTTCCGAATTCCGCGAATACGGGCGTACGGGCGTCAATAACGTCTACGACTTCGGCGGTTCGACCGACTGGTACGACGCCGTGACCAAGTCCTCGCCTTTCAGCCAGCGCTACGCCCTTTCGGCCAACGGCGGTACGGACAAGTTCCGCGTGAGCGCCAGCGGTTACGTGCGCGATGCGGAGGGCGTCGCCATCAAGAACGACCGTCAGGAGATCGGCGGCCGTCTGAGCTCCTACTTCAAATTCCTGAACGACCGGCTGGAGCTTTCCGCGACGATCAACTATACCAATGTCAATTGGACCAACGTCGATAACGGCATCTTCGAATGGGCATCGAGCCTGAACCCGACCTATCCGATCTACGATCCCGCCAGCGAATCGGGCTACTATATGATCCTGAACCAGCCCTATTTCAAGAATCCCGTGGCCGAGGTGAATCTGCGCGACAACTCCAACTCGTCGAGCCTGATGCTGGCCAACGTTTCGCTCAAACTCAACCTCACGGACCACTGGTCGGTGACGGCGCAGACCGCCTACAAGCACGTGAAGAACAAGTCGGAGAACTTTGTTTCGAAGCTGCACCGCGAGTCGCTCGAAAACCATTACAACGGCACGGCTTCGCACAGCTTCTCGCAGGCGATGGACAAGATGCTCGACCTGACGACCAACTACGACCGCCGCTTCGGCCGTCATAACCTCAACGCCGTGCTCGGCTATTCGTTCCAAGAGTTCAACGGCGACAATTTCTCGGCCAGCAACTCCGACTTTCAGGTGGACGGTCTGGGACCGTGGGACCTCGGCGCCGGAACCTACCTCTCGGACGGCAAAGCCGGCATGGGTTCCTACAAAAACCCCACGACCCGCCTGATCGCCTTCTTCGGCCGTGTGAACTATTCGTTCGACGACCGCTACCTCTTGACGCTGAATCTGCGTTACGAAGGCTCTTCGAAGTTCTACAGCAACCGCTGGGGTCTCTTCCCCGGTATCTCGGCCGGCTGGCGCATTTCGTCGGAGAAATTCATGCGCAACGTCCGGGCCGTGGACGACCTGAAGCTGCGCGTGAGCTACGGTACGACGGGTAATCAGGGTTTCAACACCAATACGGCCTACCGTATGTATTCCAAGGATTCGTGGACCTATTACAACGGCCAGTGGATGACCGTCTACGGCCTGATGCACAACCAGAACCGCGATATGAAATGGGAGATCAAGAAAGAGTTCGACGTGGGTCTGGACTTCTCCCTCTTCAACCGTCGCCTGAGCGGCCGCATGGACTACTTCAGCCGCAAGATCGAGGACGCCATCTACAGCGGTATTCCCGTGGCTTCTCCCCCGGCTGTCTACGCCACTTCGACGGTCAATATCGGCGACATCACCAACAAGGGCTTCGAATTCGAACTGAACGGCCGCGTGGTGGAGACCAAGGACTGGACGTTCGATACGTCGCTCGTAGGTTCGTTCGTCGGCAAATCCCGGTTGGAAGGCATGGCCAAGGATACCCATATGGAGTTTCAGTCGATGCCCCACGGCGGCGGCGCTGCCGTGCGCATCTTCGGCGGTCAGGAGATCGGACGCTACTTCCTCTACCGCTTCGCCGGTGTCCGCGAGGAGGACGGAACCCCGATGATCTACAGCAAGGACAACAAAGTCATCCCCTATGCTTCGGGTACCGACGAGGACCGCGTGCAGACGGGTAACGGTCTTCCGAAGGCGGTGCTTTCGTGGAACAACACGGTGCGTTACCGCAACTGGGACCTCAATCTCTTCTTCCGCAGCTGGCTGGGACAGGACGTTTACAACGTGACGGACATGATTCAGGGCGTGAACTGCAAGATCACCGAAGGCCAGAACCTGCTGCGTACGGCTTACCGCCGCAACAAGGCCATCTCCAACACCGACCGCCTGATGCTGCTCGACTACTGGCTCGAAAAGGGCGACTTCCTGAAGCTCGACGCCGTTACGCTGGGTTACACGCTGCCCCGCAACAAGATCAAGTACGTCGAGAAGCTGCGCTGCTACTTCACCGTGCGCAACGTATGTACGCTGACCGGTTACTCGGGTCTCGATCCCGAAGTGAACGTCAATGGTCTGGCACCCGGTTTCGAGGGCATGAGCCAGTATCCCCGCACGCGCTCCTTTATTCTGGGTATCGAGATCGGTTTCTAATCTAAAGACGAGTTAAAACTATGAAAAAATATATTATAAAGAGCATTGCGGCCCTCACCGCCTTGGCGGGCGTCGCGGCCTGTACCGACCTCGATCCCGTATGGTACAGCGAGGTGACTCCCGAGACCTTTTTCAAAACCAAAAATGACGTCTATTCGGCCATGGGCCGTCCGTTTACGCACCTCTATGCTTCGGAGATGCGCGGCGACGGCGTCGGCTTCTGGTTCCTGCAGGAGCTTTGCGCCGACCAGTTCGCGGTGATCCAGAAGGAGCAGAAATGGACCGGCGGCGACTGGTTCCGTTTCCAAGACCACAGCTGGGGCACTTCGAATCCCTTTATCAACAATGCGTGGAGTCTGGTTACCACGGGCGTCGCCCTGTCGCTCGAAGTGATCGAGGACCTCAAGGCGGCCGATTACGACAAAGTCGGATTTACCGAGGACGACCGCGCCGGCCACATCGCCCAGATGAAGACGCTGATCGCCTATTTCTACCTGCGCGGTCTGGACTTCTACGGGGGCATGCCGATCTACGAGGGTACCGTGGGCGTCGATCCCCAGCCCCGCAGCTCGGCCAAGGATACCTACCTGCATATCGAAGGACTGCTCAAGGAGTCGCTTACGGTGCTGCCTCTGAAAGACGAGACGACGGAAATCGACTACACGATCAACCGCGGCGCGGCGGCCGTTCTGCTGGCCCGGCTCTATTTCAACGCCCAGACCTACATTAACGAGGACCACTATTCGGAGTGCGAAACCCTCTGCAGCGAGATCCTGTCGGGCAAATACGGCAGCTACTCGATGGCCTCCGACTGGCGCGAACCCTTCGGATTCGACAACCTCAACAGCGCCGAGAATATCTGGGTGCTTCCTTCGGCCCTGAACAAACTGCAGAACAACACCTATGCGGCGTGGTTCTACCAGCCCAACATGATGGACCAGTTCTTCGGTCTTAAAGGCGCAGGCACTATGAACGGCATTACGATCATGCCGTCGCACAAGCCCAACGGCGACCTCTACACCGACGCCGACTTCAAACTGGGCCGCACCTTCGCCCGCTTCAACGACGCCGACCTGCGCAAGAAGTGCTACAAGTACAACGGCAACGGCGACTACGAGGGTCTGCTTCTGTTCGGTCCGATCGCCAAGAACGGCACGCCGGTCATCGTTTCGGGCCAGAACAGCGTGCACGACGGCAAGCAGCTCGAACTGGTGGATTACGTCGGCCGCACGTCGCTCGTCGGCACCACCTATCCGTCGCTCGACGCCGTTCCTTCGACCAAATACGAAGGCGAGGAGAACACCGGCGTACGCCTTATCAAATACCCGATCGCCCCGGACGACGATCCCAACCAGTGGACGGCCGGTTTCGTGATGGCGCGTCTGGCCGAAGTGCAGTACATGCTGGCCGAGTGCAAGTGGCGCGGCGGCGACAGGGGCGAGGCCGCCCGGCTGATCAACGACGTGCGCAAGCGCAACTTCGAGAACGAAGTCGATCCCGATCCCTGCACCGACCTTAACCTCGACGAATGGCGCATGCTGGCCGAATGGGGCATCGAGTTCCTCGGCGAAGGCCGCCGCCGCACCGACCTGCTGCGCTGGAACAAGTTCGTGGAGGCCGACTGGTGGGACCATAAGGCTACCAACAATCAGTATTTCAAGGTATTCCCGATTCCCAACGAGGCGATCAGCGGCAATCCGCTCATCGAGCCGAACCCCGGTTACGGACAGTAACGGTTGAAAAGAAGAGGTGCCGGAAAAATCACCGGCACCTCTTTTAAAAAACATGCGGCCCGACGGCTGCGGCGGTTTATTCCTGCACGAGGGCGTTGCCCTGCGTCAGATGGCGGTAATCGGCGGGCGTCACTCCGTTCTTCTTTTTGAAGGCCGTGAAGAAGTATTCGTGGTTTTCGAATCCCATCAGATAGGCGATCTCCTTGATGGGCATGGAGCTGTTCGTGAGTAGTTCTTTGGCTTTGGAGAGTTTCATCTCCTGAATGTACTGTGCCGGGGCGAATCCGGTGTATTCCTTGAAAATCTTCCGGAAGTTCGAATAGCTCATGTTCAGTTCGTCGGCGATCTGCTTGGGACGGATGGTCTTGAACTGGTCGGCGATCAGGATTTTCGCACGGCCGATCTGGTCGATCATCTCGGAAGTTTCGAAGACGTAGTTCTTGTCGTAGGAGTAGGCCAGCCCCAAGAGGTAATTGACGATGCCCGACAGCACCTGCTGGAATCCCGACTTCTGTTCGATGGCGACGCGGATGGCCTGCTGGTAGAGCTGGACTATTTCGTTGTGGATGCCTACGTTGTAGATCGGCTTTTCGCGCGTGAAGAAACTGATTGCCGTCAAGTAGTCGATGTGGCTGCCTTGGGATCCGATCCAGAATTCGTCCCATCCGGTTTCGAGGTCAGTCATGTA